>NZ_RYDK01000002.1:167832-226641 GCF_003970375.1 Flavobacterium sp. ZB4P23 | reverse complement strand
ACAGAGTAAAATAAAAAAAAGAGGAGCGAAAAGATACTTGGTAGATGTAGGTTTCTTTAAATAAATAGTTAGTGGCTCGGATATAGCGTCCCGCAATGGCGGGAAGACCGCAGGTTCGAATCCTGCCACCCCGACAAAAATCCATTCTGTCTCAACAGAATGGATTTTTTTATTAAAGCATAACAAAAACTGATACTTCCAGTTCTTTATTCCAGCAATAATATCTTATTTTTGCACTGTTAAATCCAAAAAAAACATCACTATGTCTGATACAATCGAAAAAATTAAATGTCTTATTATAGGTTCTGGTCCAGCAGGGTATACTGCCGCTATTTATGCTGCTAGAGCAAATATGAATCCTATTTTATACCAAGGAATGCAACCGGGTGGCCAACTAACGACTACTAACGAAGTAGAAAATTGGCCTGGTAATCCTGAAGGGATAACGGGTCCGGAGATGATGGTAGGATTGCAAGCACAAGCGCAACGTTTTGGTACGGATGTACGTGATGGTTGGGCTACAAAAGTAGATTTTTCAGGAGATATTCATAAAGTTTGGATCAATGATACAATAGAATTGCATTGCGAAACAGTAATTATTTCTACCGGGGCAACCGCTAAATATTTAGGCATGCCATCTGAACAACACTATTTAAAGATGGGTGGCGGAGTTTCGGCATGTGCCGTCTGTGATGGATTTTTCTATAGAAATCAAGAAGTAGTAATCGTGGGTGCAGGAGATTCAGCTTGCGAGGAAGCACACTATTTATCTAAACTTTGTAAAAAAGTAACCATGTTGGTGCGAAGCGAAAAATTCAGAGCATCGAAAATCATGGAAGAGCGCGTTCGCAAAACAGAGAATATCACCATATTGATGAATCATGATACTGTTGAAGTGTTAGGAGATGAGCAGGTTGTTACCGGAGTAAAAGCTTTAAATAAAACAACTAATGAAGTTTTTGATATTCCTGCCACTGGTTTCTTCGTAGCTATTGGTCACAAACCAAATACAGATATCTTCAAAGATTTCATTTCATTAGATGAAACGGGTTATATTATCAACACTCCCGGAACTTCAAAAACGAATGTGGAAGGCGTTTTTGTGGCAGGTGATGCCGCGGATCATGTGTATCGTCAAGCAATAACTGCAGCCGGAACAGGTTGTATGGCCGCTCTTGATGCCGAAAGATATTTGGCCGCTAAATAATCATAGTTAGGAAAGTTAATATTGAAAAAGTCCCATTTGCCTTAGCAAGTGGGACTTTTTGTATAACATCAATCCGGTTTTTCTCCCTCTCTTTTGGAGAGGGTTGGGGAGAGGATTATTTCAATTTTTTCGCCAATTGAGCTTCATCAGTAAATTTCCGTATTTCTATTGTTGGGCTACCCAGAAGTTGAATTTCAGATTTGCCAGCGGCATCAATAATTACCGCCGTCTCCACAAATAAACTGCAGTTGGAATAACTTTCAGTTATTATGTCCGCATTTTTTGTATTGAATTTATTTCCGGTGAATGAGGCATTGTTATCCAGTCGAATCCGCATATTTGTGGCATTTCCTTCTAGGGTTGCAGCTGATTTTTGGTACAAATCTACCTTCAAATCAATTGTGGTAACTAAGGCTTTAAGTGTTGCATTTTTGCTTAATTCGACAGTACTGTTTTCAGATTTTAAATTGAGTTCTATTTTTGATTTGTCATCTGCCTGAAGTAAGAAATCCGTTGCGTTGACATTCACGAATAATTTGGAGGCATCATAGGCTTTTAGTGTAATGGTGTTTAACAAAAGCTCCTGTATCGCATTGACGGTCGATTCATCTTTGGCGGTAATGAGGTTTAATTCATTGGTATAGGTCACTCTTACAATCATTTTTTTATAGTTAACAGCTGATTTTGTTGTATAAATACGCAAGGTGTTGTCTTTTAAATCCAAAGAAATAATACCATGTAAGTTATCATCAGCCTCAATTTTTAGGGCTGTTTTTTCTCCTCTTTCCAGATGGACTTCTAGATTGTCTTCGACCAGCAGCGCTTCAAAATTGCCGACTTCTCTTTGCTCAACAGTCACTGTTTTTGATCCTTTTATTTTTTCTTTTTTCTGAGCAAATAGCAATGTAGTTGATACAAGCAGCAGGAGTATAACAGTATATTTTTTCATGGTCATTTAAATTAGTATCTACACAAATATAAAAAAATCATCCACTTGTGATGGATGATTTCTTTATATTTTAACAAAAGTATATCTTATTCTTGGCTGATGCTCCCGCCTGAACTGGTATTTTTCTGAATCGATTTTGGCTGTATGTCGTACGTGATGTTTCCTCCGCTGGATGCCTGAGCATTTAAGCTAACGATAGGATGAACGCTAATGGACGCACCGCTGGAAACATCGGCACTAACTTCATTTGCTAATAATTTATCAGCGTTGATTTCACTACCACTTGATGCAGTTGTTTTAATCTGTAGCGCTTTCCCATTAATCGTAATGGTACTTCCGCTACTGGTGTCACAAGTAATATTGTCAGATTCGATGCTTAAATCTATCGATGCTGCACTCGAAGTATTCAATCGGATGTTCTCCCCTTTCAGGGTGTTTTTGCTCGTGATAGTCGAGCCGCTTGTTGCTTCTAATTCATCAATAACAGGCATTTTTACTGTCACTTTTTTTGATTTCATGTTGATGAAAGAATTTTTATCACACGAAATAACAAGTGTTCCATTTTCTACTTTGGTAGTGATGTGTTTTTGTAAATTATCATCTGCTTGAACAATTATTTCAATTTTATCAGATTGTTCTATAACGACATCTATGGCATTGTTAACCTCTATGCTTTTGAAAGCACCTTCAACAAGCCGCTTTTCTGTGGTGATATTTCCGCTTCCTTCTATTGCATTGAAATTAATGGAGTGGTTGCACGAACCGAATAACAAGGCTGTTAAGGCAACCAGAATGAACTTTGTAATTAAGGTGATGATTTTCAACATGACTAATTCGTTTTAATGATGATCCCGTCTTTATTTATTTTCAATCCTTTATTGGTTTTGTTTGATTTTAGGGTGTCTTTCTCTACAGTAACGCCATTGTTATTTATGGTAACCGTAACATCCGTGCTATCGTCTCGAGCGGTGCTATATACATCATTATACTCGTTTTCATCAGCGGGACAATTTAAACATTTTATTTGAGAATTTTCTACTTTGTAAATGTAATTATCTGAACTGTAGTGTAAATTGAAAAATTCATCATCAGATCTGTCGTAATTTTGTACAGAGGCATCTGGTTTTAATAACGTTCCTTCAGGTACAAATACTGTTATTTCTATTTCTTGATCTCTGTATTTATTTTTTAAATCAGTAAGTAAATAGTTGTCTAAAATCAATTGATTGCCTATTATTTTATAACCGTATTTAATTTGTTCGGCTCTTCGTTTTGCCTCTGATAACGATTTTCCTCTTGCTTCTTTTTCAATCTGAATATAAGGCAGTTTCTCCTCTGTTTTTTCGATTTTAAAACTAACTTCATTCGAATAAATAATATCTGTTCCGGTAGAATCTTGTGTTACCATGAAATCATTACGGTCTTCCACATTTTTAGCAAAATAATCATTGTGTTTGAATTTAATTAAAAGGGTGTCATTTGGATTTAAATTAAGGGTTTCTTTCTTAACCACTCTCCCATCTACGGCAAATGCACTGGCCTGTTTTATTCCAATTGATATTGCTAATGCTACTGCAATTAGCCATAATGCAAACAGCGTATATTTTGCAATATTTCCAATAGACTTCATGTTTGGGGCCAATAGCTTGAACCCTAATAATGCTAAGAAGAAGAACGGGATTCCAACAGCAAAGAACATTAACAATCCAAAAGCCCATATTGGATAATCTGTAAAATTACCTGCTTCTATAAAACCTTGCCAAGGAAAATCAATAAAAATTCCGGAACCTAATGTGAAAATACCTATTAACAAAAAAAACAGTATTGTTATTCCTGTAATAATCAAAATTACACCTAAAAATTTGGCGAAAATTTTAAAAATAGTCATGATAAAGTCGCTAAAAGAACTTCCTATTTTCCCGACACCTGTTTTTATCTGGTTGCCATACTTGTCGTAATCCACATTTTTTATTTTATCAGAAACATTTTCAAATTCTTCTCTAACTTTTTTTTCAATGTTAGAAATGGTAACCGGTTCCCCGGTCATTTCCAGTTTTTCAGTGGTAGTAACCGCCTCCGGAGTTACAATCCAAAGAATGATGTAGGCGAGAATTCCAGTTCCAAATCCAGCAAAAACCAATAAGATAAGAACGATTCTGATCCACACGGCATCTACGCCAAAATAATGCCCTAATCCTGCGGCTACTCCGCCAATCATCCCTTTTTCTTTGTCGCGATATAGTTTTTTAGTTCGTCTGTTTGAGTGGTCACTAAAACTTTGAGAACCCTTCAAGTCATCTTCAATGATGTAATCTTCCGGTTGTCCCATTACGGCGATAACGGCATCTACATCTTTCAAACCAATAACGTATTTGTCTGTTTTTTGCTTGTCATTTAATAATTCCGAAACACGCATTTCAATATCCTTGATGATTTCATCATGTCCAGACGAATTGGATATAGAACGTTTTATAGCATCAAAATAGCGCGTCAATTTTTGGTATGCATCTTCATCGATGTGAAAGAACATTCCGCCTAGGTTTATATTTACAGTTTTGTTCATGACTATTGTTTTTGGTTGGTTATTAGGTTTACGGCATCGGACAATTCCGTCCAGGTACCATTCAATTCGTTTAAAAAAGTTTGTCCAATTTCGGTCAAGCCATAATATTTTCTTGGAGGTCCTGAAGTGGATTCTTCCCAACGGTAGTTGAGCAATCCATCGTTTTTTAATCGCGTCAGCAGTGGATAAATGGTTCCCTCCACGACTAATAATTTTGCGTTTTTTAATGTGTCCAATATTTCCGATGTGTAGGCTTCTTTTTCTTTTAAAACGGATAGGATGCAAAACTCGAGAACACCTTTACGCATCTGGGCTTTTGTGTTTTCAATGTTCATAATTTCTTTTTTTGATTTTAGTGTTGATTAAACGGTTCATTTTTTGATTGCCGTGCCAGTTCTCCTTTCTGGCTCGGGTGATGATTTGTCATTGCGAGGAACGAAGCAATCTCGTATTGCATGATTCTCTTTTTATTTTTTCGGAGCTTATTCCTGCTTTCCACTTTATCTTTACTTGCTTAAAGAAAGCAAGTAAAGGATGTCGTTTCAATCAGGGCTAGTTTGTTCGCTCTATGTATTACGTCTGTTCTCTTTTAATCTGACTGCTTCCTTATTTAAGGAACGGAATCGTTATTGGATATTTGTATTTTTCTCCGTTTGATGTTTTAATCGAGGCATAAATAATCAAGAAGAATTCAGCCACTTTCAAAAGTCCGAAAATCAGAACGCAAATTAATCCAACCGTTAATAGTGCAATGTTGTCTTCAAGGTTGAAATTCGAAAGTGTAATGTCGTTATGATGTATCAATGATTCGAAAGAAACATTTTTGAAAGCCGAAATAAGAAATGAAGGAATTGCAATCATAATCAGCACCAAAGAGTAGATCAATAAACTCAATTGAAAATTCAACACTTGTTTTCCGTGGTGATCCACAAATTCAGATTCCTCTTTCTTGGTTGTCCAAAGAATTATTGGAAAAATATAATTTCCAAAAGGAATGAAATACTGCGTTAAAGTACTTAAATGCGTAAATGTCGCGATGTTTTTTTCAGTTGTTGTTTCCATGATTAAAAGTATATAGTAACTTCTTATGCAAATATATATCTAAAAGATAGTATCTTGTTACGCATAGTACCAAAAATTAACACAACATTAACAAACAATTTTTATATGTACGCATAGTATTTTTTTGTAATTTAGCAAAAAACCTAGCGGTAATAAACGCGCCTAAATTCAAAATCCAAAGAATAATACAGAATGGCGACACTCTATTCCCATAAAAACAAACAGTAGCTACCTATGAAACTTACAGCCTCTAAACTTAATAAATTTTTGTTTTTCAAATTACCCTCGGCATTTATCTGTGGCGTACGCGTAAAAACCATAGACGAGAACCAATGTATAGTTTCTGTAAAACACCGTTGGATAAACCAAAATCCATTTAACTCGATGTATTTTGCCGTGCAAGCCATGGCTGCAGAGCTTGCCACGGGTGCTTTAGTAATGTTTCAAATTCAAAAAAGCGGCAAAAAAATCTCGATGCTTGTTGCGAATAACAAAGGAAATTTTACCAAGAAAGCTACTGGTAGAATCACTTTTACCTGTAATGACGGCCATTTAATAGAAAAGGCGATTCAAGAAACCATTGCTACAGGAGACGGACAAACGTTTTGGATGAAATCCATTGGAACCGATGAAAAAGGAATTCAAGTATCCGAAATGGATTTTGAATGGAGTGTGAGGGCCAAATAAATAAATCTTTTTTAAACACTTATTCACAATCGAATCTCTTTCGTGAAGTGACCATTAAGCAGAATTAGAATTTTTGGTTTAAATAGGTTACTTTTTTTGTGAAATTAGAGTACTGTTTTTTGGCTTTATCTAATAGTTCAAAACCCAGAATAAATTTGAACCCCGGAATGTGTATTTAGCTTTTGATCTGAATGAATTGAATACCCGTAGGCGTTTTAATGCGGGCGTTTATGAAATTAGATAGGTACCCCGCTTTTAATTGTATATCAGCGCTATCAAGATTAATAATACAATCTAAAATCGAGTAGCTGACAAAGGGCAAAGTGCTTTTCATGTAATTCGGTAACAATATCTACAACATTATCTTGCTCTTCAAATAAGCTAAAAAAAGCTTTGTCTATGGCACAGCTTGTTAATGTATTAGATGGTGCTCCATACCCGGAAACGGCACGTGCTCCGGTGATATCTAAAAAGTATTGTGCTTCTTCCGGACTTAAGTCCAATACCTTTGCATTTGCAAAATGTAAAATTTTTCCTTTCATTTTTCCTTCAAAAAGCTCTGCAATTTCCTCTAAACTATAGTAATAGTCATTGAGACAAATGGTATTTCTTTCGCCTGGCATCACTAAGTAGATTATTTCATAATTTTTAAAATTATGGTCGTCATAAAGCAATGCATTTAAGCTTTCTTCTAACCCCTCAATGGTATCACAGGTTTTGTAAATACTGGTTATACCTTGTTCAAAAGCCAATTGCTCTAAGTTTTTAATCACTTCAGTTGTGGTGGTAATTTCTGTATTAGGAACGGCTTCCAGGCAGAAAATAAAGGTATCAGAATCCATTAAATTCTGGGTGTTCGGATGGTTCATTAGTTACGAATTATTTATTGGTTCCAATAATAGTTAAAACGAGGTGCTTTAGTCTATTTTGTTTATAGCTTCTAAAAAATTTGTGATTGTTATTTGCTCAATGTTGTGGGCACAGTTTACAAAACTGCTTTCGATAGCGGATTTGCAATCCGTACCCGTAAATAATATCAAAATAATTCTAATAAAACCACTTCTAATTCACTCTCTAAACTGGCATAATTTCTTGCTGAATCATTCTCTTTTTGGGCTCGGATTGCAAATCCGCCCTATCGTTGTCCGAAAATTAAATATCCGAGTGATTAGGATTAAAAAGTATTCTCATTACATTATTTAAGTTAATGATAAGCTACCGTTTAGAGTTATTTTATCAGCATTAATGACCCCATAGTTTCTATACCATCAAACAAATTTTGAAGTCGAATGTTTTCATTTTCTGCATGCTGGTTGTTGTCATGGTTCGCTATTGGAACGGAAATGGTGTTTGTTTTTAGATATTTTTCAAATAAATATAACGGTAGACTTCCTCCCATAGTTGGTTGCAGTACAACTTGGTCTTTTGTTGTGGCTTCAACTGCAGAAATCACCTTTTTGACAATTGCTAAGTCCATGGAGGTGCGTTGCGCATTTATTCCATTTTTATCACGGATGACTTTTATAATTTTAGGGTACAAATTTCTTTCTTCATCTGTAGGTTCGTTGCTTGTGACGAAGTAGCCTTGTTTTATTATATGATCAATTACTTTTTGTTGTTGTCTTTCCCAGTCGTTCCCTAATACTAACCTCAGGTCTATAACAGCGGTAGCAGTAGTTGGAATTTGATTTGAGGCCATTTTGCCTACGTTACCACTTTGCATACCATTTATGTTTAAAGAGGGCAGGTTGATCGATTCGCTTAATGTTTTATCTCGCATTTCAGCACTATTTATACCAAGCTCAGTTTTCATCTGTTCGTCAACAGAAGGAACTGTCAATAATGCTTTATTCTCTGATAGTGTTAATGGTATTACATCATCATAAAACCCCTTTATCGTCACGCGACCATTGTTATCTTTCATTGATGCTAACAGCTGTGCTAGCATCATCGCTGGGTTTGGAGCCCAATTACCATAATGTCCGCTATGTAATGGCCTTTTTGAGGCATATACCGTAAAGTAAAGGTTTGTATCTCCTCTAACACCAAAATAAATTTGCTTTTTCCCAGACTGATGTACCGGTCCGTCGCATATTATCCATAAATCGGATTGTAAAAGGGCTTTGTTCTCTTGTAGGATTTCATCTAGGTGTGTTGAGCCCTTTTCCTCTTCTCCTTCAAAAAAGAATTTAAGATTGTAACTCGGTTTTAAGCCGCTTTTATTGATGGCGTCGTAAGCATTTATAATAGCATCAACTCCTGCTTTGTCATCGGAAGCACTTCTGGCATATATTCTCCATTCGTTATTGTATTTTCCATCTAAAGGGAAAGGAATGTTACTGCCGTTTTTATCAATAGCTGCCGTATATAACTTTGGGATAAAAGGACTCAGATTTTGATTCCATTGTTCAGGATTTACAGGTTGGCCGTCGTAATGGGCATAGAAAATCAAAGTTGTCTTTGCACCCGGTATAAGAACTTCACCGTAAACGGCTGGCGGAATATTTTTAGTTTTTCCATGTAATAACTGCACATTTTTGATACCTTTTCGATTCATCATTGACATGATGAAATCAGCATTTTTACGAAGGCTTAATGGCTCTGATGCTACGTTAGGGATACTTAAAAATTCTGAGAATTCAGTAATAATTTCGTTTGCGTTCTTTTGTGTGTATTTTTTTATTTTTAAACTTTCTACTGATTGTGCGTTAACTAGTTGTATAGTCAAAATCAAGAGTGGAATAATTAGATTAAGCTTTGTCATATAAAATAGGATTAGTTAAGTATTTAGAATATTAATTTTGCGGGCGGCTGCTACCAAATATATATAAATTTTTCCTGCTTTTGGGTCCCTATAACCAGGATAGGCGGATTTTTAATCCGTGCCCGTAAATAATATCATAATAATTCTAATAAAACAAATTTTAATTCACTCTCTAAACTAGTATAATTTCTTGCTGAATCATTCTCTTTATGGGCTCGGATTGCAAATCCGTCCGAAGGGTCTGGATTCTCCCGTAATAAGGGGATGGGATGGACTGTGTAAAACGAGTTTCATTGTTAGTGCCACGCCACGCCACATAACTCTAACTGTTGAAAGAAGGACTAATTTATTTCATTTATTCTCGTTTTTAGCAACATCTTGTTCCAACTTGAATTGGTGGACATTTCACACTTCCGTAACTACAATATACGCAACAATCTCCTTCTAATGGTCGCAATATTGTTTTACAATTTTTACACTCGTAGAAAAATTCACAAGCATTTGTCGGCATCATTTCGTCTTTTTTGTATCCACATTTCGGACATATGATTGTCGATTTCAATTCAACAGTTTTTCCTTCATATATTCCACAAGTTTTACAATTTACGTATATTTTATTTTGATAATAATTTCCAATTGTTGCGATAAAAAGTCCAAACATTCCTGCATAAATTAAATAAGTTGAATTTTCAGATTTACTCAAATAATATCCGGAAAATATAATTATTCCGCTCGAAATTGCAATTAATAATGGATAGAAGTATTTATGTTTTCTATACGAAATATATATTCCGATAATTGAAATCAAAACCATTATTTGAAAAATCCACATTGTCCAACCTCCGAATAATTCTAAACTTCCAAGCCCAAGTGCTGATGCTCCAAATGCAAAAAGAGGAAAACAACAAGGTGAGAAAATTGCAGTTAGAAAAAGTCCAAATGTTCCAAGTTTGTCAATATTATTTATAAGTTTAAATTTCATTTTTTTTATTTTCTTTTTTTGACTTTTCTTTCGGTTTCTCTTTCGCGCAAGTCTTAGTGCCAAGGTCAGTTGTTTTTCCGATGGGTCTGGATAAAAACCTCCAAGCGAACTGTATTTTTGTAGTCACTGAGTGAATATAAGTAAGTCGAAAGTTTAAAAGTCGTAAAGTCAAAAGAATTAACTTTAAGTAAAACAGCTTTAAATCAGATTTTTACATGATTTTATCCTGATTTTAAAATACGACATTATACCATAGTTATTACTTATGTGATTTAAACTACACTAAAAATTCTTTTTTTTAAAACGGACTGTTTATTCATGAAATAAAATAAGTCACACAAAGTATTAAAAAATAACGACCAGCCCATTCTATATTATTTCAACAAACATCTTATGTTGTTATAGCTTTATACTTTGTAGCGATTTTTTGTTATTTGCTTAATGTTGTGGGCACAGTTTACAAAACTGCGCTAACTATTGTGGCATATCAGCGCTATCGGGTTTCTTGCCAAATTATTAAACATGATAGCGCGGATTTTCAATTCGTGCCCGTAAATAATATCATAATAATTCTAATAAAAGAAATTCTAATTCACTCTCTAAACTAGTATAATTTCTTGCTGAATCATTCTCTTTGTAGGCTCGGATTGCAAATCCGCCCTATCGTTGTCCGAAAATTAAATATCCGAGGGATTAATATAATCGTTGTCCGAAAAAATCAGATGTCCGAGCGATCGGGTCCAATTTTCACGCTTTGTTCTAGTACTAAAGCGGGTTTGGGCTTAAATTGCTTATTTAAAATATTTTTAATTACAGAATAGGAATTCCTATCCAATGCATAATAAGCATTATTACAACAGTTATTCCAAAACTGCACAAAGTTAGAATACGCCAATAAACAGACCTTCCATTCCCAAATCTCCAAATTCGTTCACCAGTTTCTTCTCTTTGTGATTTCATAGTTAATTTCGACAATATATATGTTGAAATAATAATAATAAAAACAGCAATTAACCAAAACTTTATCATAATTTATATTTTTTAAAATGTCATTAAATTCTCTCGAATTTCTTAAAATTACCGCCAACTGCTTTGTAAACTTTCTGCGGAAACAACTGCTTATTTTCAAATCGAAATTACCTGCGTAATTTCGGCATAACTAGCCAGTAACGTTATGCCACTTTGAGATGGCTGGAAGTTCGTAACCTCTTAATTTTCGGCTTAACGAAAACTTGATGCGAAACGATAATTCCACTAAACTCCAGCTAGCTCAAAATGGTTGTTACTGGAGGCTTTTTTTTGTCGAAATAGCAATTAAACCTTAAACTTTTCAAGTTTCTGTTGTCAAACTCCAATTTTAGGCTTCTAATTTACGGTTAATATATTTTTTAAGGGCTATATTTATTTCAATAAATACGCTTCTAATATTTCAGTGTTATCAAAATGGGTTCTGTCAATATCATTATTATTTTTCAATATTCTATTTTCATAAAAAATGTTTTCAGGATATTCAACCAAGTTTTCTTTTAATCTAACGTTACATTTAGGACAATAATTTTCTTTATATGTCTCAATATTTTCAATTTGTACTGATTCAAGCTGTGCAACAAATATTTCTCCACACTTTCTGCAACAATAAGTTTTAAAACCATATCCATGACCAGAAGTAATTACTAATCCAGTAATATTATTTATTCCATCAATTGTAAATAATTCTTTCTTAAATCTAAATTTTCTTAATTCCATATATTTGTTCGTTTAGAACTTTTGCGCTTCTTTTTTTCAGGTTTCAACTTTTCAGGTTTCCGCTGTCAGATTCCAATTTTAGCACTTCTGTTTGTTTTTCAAGCTTCCGCTGTCAAATTCCAACTTTCAAGTTTCTGCTTTATAAATTTTCTGCGGAAACAAATGTTAATTTTCAAATTGTTTCTACCTGCGTAATTTCGGCACAAGTCTCCAGTAACTTGTATACACTCGCTATAAAATAGCGTCTATACACCCAAAATCAGGTAGATTGTCGCTATTGCTTGTCTTTTTTTATATTCTTTCAAATATATTAAAATTTTCTTACAGTTTTTATACAAAAAAACAAACGTTATAGTTAGTGCGGTTTGCGTGAGGGAGGGAAGCGGCATCCTTTATTTTCTTTCTTTAAGAAAATAAAGATACAGCGTACCGCCCGACCCAAAGTGGCGAGGAGGAACGACAAAGCTGCTGCAGGGTCACGCCCAAAGGAACAACTACACTCTTAACCACTCACCACTCACTTTTCACGATTCACTTTGTTGTCACTTTCTCCGTCCTTTTTATGAAATTTCCAAAAAAAGTATATCTTTAGCCAATTAAAAACCCAAAACCCAAAACCCAAAACCCAAAACCCAAAACCCAAAAAAACATGGAAGACCATAAACCAGACGATTTTAAAAGAGAATTAGGATTACTCGACGGAACCATGCTTGTGGTGGGTTCTATGATAGGTTCCGGGATATTTATTGTGAGCTCGGATATGGTGCGACAGCTGGGTTCTGCGGGTTGGTTGATTGCTATGTGGGTGCTTACAGGAACGATTACCGTGATTGCTGCCGTGAGTTATGGTGAGTTGAGCGCGATGTTTCCTAAAGCGGGCGGGCAATATGTGTACATCAAGGAAGCGTATGGGAAACTCGTGGGTTTTTTGTACGGTTGGAGTTTCTTTGCGGTGATACAAACCGGTACCATTGCTGCCGTGGGTGTGGCTTTTGCCAAATTTGCCGCCTATTTATACGCGCCTTTAAGTGATAAGAATATTTTATATGAGATAGGGGATTTTAAACTCAATGCGGCTCAGATTGTGTCTATTTTCACGATAATTTTGTTGAGTTACATCAACAGCCGTGGGGTAAAAAACTCTAAGATTTTACAGACGGTTCTGACGGTTATCAAAATTCTGTCGTTGGCAGGTTTGATTATTTTTGGTTTTATGGCTGCCAAAGCAGAAGTTTGGGACGCGAACTGGAACAATGTCTGGACGTCACAAGCCCTGAATGTGGAAACGGGTTCGTGGTTGCCTATTAGCGGAACGGCGTTGATATCAGGAATTTCGGCAGCACTAGTAGGTTCAATGTTCTCTAGTGTGGCTTGGGAAGGAGTAACTTTTATAGCTGGAGAAATAAAAAATCCAAAACGCAACGTGGGATTGAGTTTGTTTTTAGGAACCTTAATCGTGAGTGTGATTTATATTTTGGCTAACTTGATGTACTTGGCTGTTGTGCCTTTGTATGAAATTGCTACGGCCGAATCAGATCGTGTGGCTGTTGTGGCTTCGCAACGTATTTTTGGTTCGGTGGGAACATTAATAATTGCGGTGATGATTATGATTTCGACTTTTGCCTGTAACAACGGATTGATTATGGCGGGTGCCAGAGTGTATTATACGATGGCGCAAGATGGTGTTTTCTTCAAGAAAGCTGCTGAATTGAATCATGCCAGCGTTCCGGCTTGGTCTATCTGGGCGCAGTGTATCTGGGCTTCGGCGTTGTGTTTGACAGGAAAATATGGGGATTTATTGGATTTTGTGGTTATCATCGTTTTGATATTTTATATTCTGACTATTCTCGGAATATTTATTCTGCGCAAGAAAATGCCAGATGCCGAAAGACCGTATAAAGCTTTTGGATATCCATTTTTACCGGCACTGTATCTAATTATCGCGACAGCAATTTGTATCGCCTTGTTGTATACCAAAACCAGTACAAGCGGTTGGGGTGTTTTGATTATGCTGATTGGTATTCCGGTGTATTATTTGACAAAAGCTAAGGAATAGTATCTTTTTAGTGAAAAGCGAAAAGTGAATAGTAAGTGGTTTTTAGTGCATGGTAGGTGGAATGATATATTGATTTTTAAGTTTGACTATTTTAAAATCAGTGAAAATCTGCTTAATCCGCGTCATCTGCGTGCCAATTCAACACAGTAATAACAAATTAACACACATAAAAAATCCGCGTCATCTGCGTGCCAATTCGGTGTAATAGGAACAAAAAAATCCGTCTCGTTTTTCCTAACGGGACGGATTTTCTATTGAATTCAGGCTGGGTTGCGGTTGTTCCAAATTTAAAACTAAGGGGACTAAAACTAAAACTAAAAAAAAATTACAATCGCAAATCCACAACCTGTAAACGGCAGGCTAGTAATACGTAAAACGCCTTACTTTGGCAATGTATTTAGCCAATCTAATGACTTGATGGCTGTAGCCGTATTCGTTGTCGTACCAAATGTACAACACAATATTTTTTCCGTCTTTTGAAACAATGGTGGCGTTGCTGTCATAAATGGCAGGCTGCGATGTGCCGACGATATCCGATGAAACCAATTCGTTATTCATCGAATATTTGATTTGCTCGACTAATTCGCCTTCCAATGCATATTTTTTCATGATAGCATTGATTTCTAACAGCGATGTTTCTCTGGATACTTCCAGATTCAAGACGACCAAAGAGCCATTAGGAACCGGTACCCGAATGGCATTCGACGTTAATTTTCCCTCTAATGAAGGCAATGCTTTTGCAACAGCACTTCCGGCACCCGTTTCGGTAATCACCATATTCAAAGCGGCTGCTCTTCCACGACGGTATTTTTTGTGCATGTTGTCCACAAGATTCTGGTCGTTTGTGTACGCATGGATGGTCTCCAGATGTCCTTTGACAACGCCCAAAGTATCCTCAACAGCTTTCAAGATTGGCGTGATAGCGTTCGTAGTGCACGATGCCGCCGAAAAAATATTGATTTTATCCGGATTGTATTCGTTGTGGTTTACGCCATGAACAATATTAGGAACTCCTTTTCCGGGAGCGGTAAGCAATACTTTTTCCACACCTTTGGAAACCAAATGGCGGCTTAGTGCTTCGTGTGTGGTAAAAGCACCCGTGTTGTCAATAACCAATGCATTATCAATTCCAAAAAGCGTATAATCAATTTCTTCAGGTCCGTTTGCCGTAATAATGTGTACAGTGGTTCCGTTGATAATCAAAGCATTGTTTTCAGGATCAGCCGTTACGGAGCCTTGAAAATCACCATGAATCGAATCGTAACGCAATAAAGAAGCTCTTTTTTCAAGAGAATTAGCATCATTTTTATCGCGTGTTACGATGGCACGCAATCGCAATTGACTTCCTTTTCCGGTTTTCGACATTAATTCTCTGGCTAATAAACGACCAATGCGACCAAAACCATACAGCACCACATCTTTTGGTTGAATCTCCTCTGAGTTTTTGGCATTTTTTAATTTGTCAATGACAAAATACTTGGCGTCAGGATATGTATCTTCTTCTAAACCATATTCGTACGTCAGTTTTCCAATGTCTAATTTTGCAGGCGGTAAATTCAATTCTAAAATCGCTTTTGCAATTTTAACCGAATCAAATACTGAAATGGGTTTGCCTACAAATTCAGCCGCATATTCATGCAGGTTGATAATATCACTAACATTCCTGTCGATTAGCGGGTTTCTAAATAAAACCATCTCAATGGATTTATCGTACCATAAATCGCTGATAATTTTAATCAGTTTTACTCCTGCACGTCGCCTGTCGGCTTGAAAAGAAACTTCCTTTTCGTATAAAGTTGTAGTTGCCATGTTGAAAATTTAATGAAAAATAAAGGATTGTATTTTTTAAATTTGGCGCAAAAATACCCATTTCAATCGATTTCGTAAGCTATTTTTGGATTTATTTTAAAAATAAAAAAGCCACCCTGAAATATCAAGATGGCTTTGTTTTTTTTTTAAACAAGAATGCGCTAGAGAATTACACGCATGACTTCTCCCTTTTTAGTAATCATTTCGATGCGTATGGTTTGGTTTTCCTCTTTTTTACTTAAAAGTTGGGATACCGTTGCAACATCCGTAGCTTTGACATTGTCAATACTCAAGATAATATTTCCCACCAGCTCGTCTTCGTATTGCTTCAGATTTTGACTGCTTATGGATTTGATTCGCACGCCATAATCGATTTTGAATTTCTGCTTGTCAGCAGCCTCAATATTTTCTAATTCGATGCCTTTAAACTCCGCGCTGAAAAATTCATTTTTGCTAAGCACTACAGGAGCTACTCTTGTTTTTCCATCTCTGATATAGGTAACCTGTATTTTGTCATTGGGTCTTTTCGTATTGATGTATCCGGAAAGATCAGCAAAAGTAGCCACCTTTAGTTCGTCTAATTTGATGATGACATCTCCTTTTTCAAGTCCTGATTTTTCAGCTCCTGAATTTTTGGTAACTTTATTAATGTAAAAGCCTTGTGTTTGATTGATTCCCAGTTCTTTAGAAGTCATGCTATTTAGTTCGCCTCCTTCAACACCAAGAATTCCGCGTTGTACATTCCCGTATTCCATGAGATCCTCAATGATTTTTCGGGCAATATTCGAAGGAACCGCAAACGAATAGCCTACATAAGAACCGGTCATGGAGGAAATCATCGTGTTGATTCCGATCAGTTCACCACGCGTGTTCACTAAGGCACCACCACTATTTCCGGGGTTTACCGCAGCATCTGTTTGTATGAAAGACTGAATTCCGCTGGTGCCTAAATCTCTGGCTTTCGCCGAAACAATTCCGGCTGTTACCGTAGAGGTTAAATTATACGGATTTCCAACTGCCAAAACCCATTCACCCACTTTCACCGAATCAGAATTGGCAAAAACAGTATACGGTAATTTTTCATTCGCATCAATTTTCAACAAGGCAATATCCATTTTAGAGTCGGTTCCAATAAGTTTTGCCATGTATGATTTTTTGTTGTTTAAGGTAATTTCAATTTCTGATGCGCCTTTGATGACGTGATTATTGGTCACTATATAACCGTCCTCAGAAATGATTACTCCGGAACCCGTTCCTACTTGTTCCTGGGATTGTCCGCCTTTATACCCATAAAAATATTCTAAAATAGGATTGGTAATCGTTCTGCGGGAGACGTTTTTTACGTGTACCACCGTATGAATTGTTTTTTCTGCAGCCTCGGTAAAATCAAGAATCTCGGGAGACAGTCCGACTTTCGTTTCATACGAATCAGATGCAGCTGTTACCAAGGCATTTTTTTCACTGGAAAAATACCCATTGGTATCAAATAATAATTTGTAAGCGCCAAGTGTGACTCCCCCACTCAACAACGAAACCAAAAAAAGAGTTGAAATTTTTTTCATATGTAGATAATATTTGTTTTTTATAGGAATATGGTATCGCCAGATCTTCATTGGTGTTTGCGACAGCTTCTGTCATGGCGATTTCATAATTAAATTCGTTTATTAAGATATTTACTTGTAAAATTAAAAATAAAATAGCTTCCTAAAATACAGTTTAACGCTCTTTAACAATGATTAACATTTCATTAATAGTTCGTACTTTTGTAGCACACAATAGAAATTAAAATGCAACTACAATTTTATAAATACCAAGGAACAGGAAATGATTTTGTCCTGATTGATAATCGTTCGAATTTTTTCCCAAAAGAGAATACACAACACATTGCGCACTTGTGCGACAGACGTTTTGGAATAGGTGGTGATGGTCTTATTTTATTGGAAAACGACCCTGTAACCGATTTCAAAATGGTTTATTACAATTCCGATGGAAACCAAAGTTCCATGTGTGGCAATGGTGGACGCTGTTTAGTGGCTTTCGCCAAAAAGCTGCAGGTAATTGAGAATAAAGCTACTTTCATTGCCACAGATGGTTTGCATCACGCCACAATTGGCGATGACGGATTGGTATCATTACAAATGATTGATGTTGATGCCGTAAAAGTCAGTACAGATCATGTGTTTCTAAATACGGGATCGCCGCATCATGTACAACTGGTAGACGATCTGGAAAATTACAATATCAAGGAAAACGGAGCTGCTATTCGATACGGAGATTTGTACGGGAAAGCAGGAAGTAACATCAATTTTGTCAAACAAATTGACGATGCCACTTTCTCTATGCGAACGTATGAAAGAGGCGTAGAGGATGAAACACTTTCTTGCGGAACAGGCGCAACAGCAGTAGCAATTGCAATGAACGTTATTGGAAAAACAAATGCTACTTCGATCGATTTAAATGTAGAAGGTGGAAAATTAGTCGTTTCTTTCGAAAAAAAGGAAGGACAATTTTCCAAAGTCTTCCTTAAAGGGCCAGCTGAATTTGTATTTAAAGGAACAATTATTATTTAATTAGGAAGCTAAAGGATTTAATTTTTATTCAGTTAAAAAATAATTTTCACGAACAAAGTAGAAAATATGGTTAAAGCAATTATGATTCCGGATGATATTATCAGCAGTAAAATTTATTTGATAAGAGATCAAAAAGTTATGTTAGATAAAGATTTGTCGGAACTTTATGCGGTAGAAAACAAACAACTCAAGCGGCAGGTTCGTAGGAACATAGAACGCTTTCCAGAAGATTTTATGTTTGAACTTAATCAGTTAGAATTCGATAATTTGAGGAGCCAAATTGGCACCTCAAGTTGGGGAGGAACAAGGTATATGCCTATGGCATTCACAGAACAAGGTGTCGCAATGTTGTCAAGTGTACTTAACAGCACTACTGCTATAAAAGTAAATATTCAAATTATACGTGTTTTCACAAAAATAAGAGCGATGCTTACCGATACTATGAGTATGAAATTAGAAATTGAAGAAATTAAAAAGAAACTCTCCAATCACACTAAAAATATAGAACTTGTGTTTAATTATCTTGATGAACTAATTGACAAAAAAGATAATACCGAACCTAGAAAAAAAATAGGGTATAAAAATAATTAAGTAAAATCTTAATTTTAAAATGAAAACATTAAAAGGAGACAATATCTACATTCGGGCATTAGAACCCAATGATCTGGAATTTGTATATGCCATAGAAAACGACCAGAGCATTTGGGAAGTCAGCAATACGCATACGCCATTCAGCCGGTTTTTGGTCAAGCAATATTTAGAAAATGCCCATCAGGATATTTATGAAGCCAAGCAATTGCGATTGGCTATTTGTCAGGATCAGGATTTCCCGGCCCTAGGTTTGATCGATTTATTTGATTTTGATCCAAAGAATAACAGGGCTGGAGTAGGTATTGTCATTCAGAAAAGCAAAAATCGAAAACAGAATATTGGTTCCGAAGCTTTGGAATTATTAATTGAATATGCTTTTTATAATCTAAATTTACACCAGTTATATGCAAATATTGGAACCGAAAATGAAGCTAGTAAAGCACTTTTTACTAAATTTGGATTCAAAATGACAGGCGTCAAAAAGGAGTGGACTTTTGTGAATGGTATTTATAAAGACGAAGCTGTTTTTCAATTGATCAATACTAAATTTTAAAAAATGTAGTTTTAATTCATCATAATTTCAAACTAAAGTTAAAAATACTACTTTTCCAATAAAAATACCATATATGAATTTAAAGAAAATTATTACCATTACCGCTGTTGTTTTAATAGGAATACTGATGCTATACGGATTGGTTATTTTGCGCCAAATTTTTTCTTCTAACACCAAATTCTCAGAGAACGAAGTGTACGTATACGTGCCAACGGATTCCAATTACGAAGAGGTCAAAAAAATAATTGCTCCGTATGTCGAAAACTTGGATCGTTTTGAGATGGTGGCCAATAAACGAGGCTATTCTGATAATGTAATTCCGGGACGTTTTTTATTCAAAAAGGGAATGAACAGTTATGAACTGGTAAAAACATTGCGTCTTAATTCAGCAGTAAAGTTGGCTTTTAATAATCAGGAACGTATTGAGAATTTAGCCGGGCGTGTAGGTTCACAAATTGAAGCGGATAGCTTGTCATTACTGACTTCCTTCAAAGATTCTATTTTCTTGAAAGAAAACGGGTTCAATGAAGAGACTGTTTTGGTACTGTTTATTCCAAATACATACGAGATTTATTGGAACACTACCGCTGAAAAGTTCCGTGATAAAATGATTAAGGAATACCGTAATTTTTGGAACAAGGAAAGAGTTGCCAAAGCGCAAAAACAGGGACTCACTCCCATCGAAGCGACTATTCTGGCTTCAATTGTTCACAAAGAATCCGTAAAAAAAGACGAGAGACCAAGAATAGCCGGCGTGTATCTCAATCGGTTGCGAACGGGAATGCCATTGCAGGCAGATCCAACGGTAATATTTGCGATAAAGAAGAAAGCAAACGATTTTGATCAGGTTATCAAAAGGGTTTTCTACAAAGATTTGACAATGGCACATCCGTATAATACCTATATGAACGTAGGACTGCCTCCTGGACCTATCGCTATGCCTGATATTACAGCCATGGAAGCGGTTTTGGATCCTGAGAAAAACAAGTTTATTTATTTTTGTGCCAGCGTGGAACGTTTTGGATACCATGAGTTTGCTGCCACATTAGAGGAACATAATAAAAATGCCAAAAAATATTCGGATTGGATCAACAGCCAAGGCGTAAAAAGATAGTTTTGGGATTAAAAAAAGGGATTTTATTTTTATTTTTAGTGGGTTTCCAAATTGTATTTGCCCAAGAGCGTGCGGAATCTTTTTTTAAACCCTCCGATTCTTTGAATAGGAAAAAGCAAAAAGGGGTGTTTGTTGCTGAAGGTGCTTTGACCGCAGGAACGCTGATCGGTTTAAACCAACTTTGGTACGCTGATTATCCCAAATCTGATTTTCATTTTATAAATGACAATACTGATTGGCTACAGATGGACAAATCTGGGCATGTATTTTCTTCGTATCATCTGGGACGTCTTGGTGCCCAAATGCTGCAGTGGAGTGGGGCTTCTAAAAAAAATCAGCTACTATACGGAGCCGGCTTGGGCTTTGCATTTATTACCGCCGTTGAGGTTCTGGATGGATATTCTGCTGCGTGGGGTGCCTCCTATGGCGATATAATTGCCAATGCTTCCGGGACAGCTTTATACGTTTCTCAGGAATTAATCTGGAATGAACAGCGTATTACCCCTAAATTCTCTTTTCATACCACCCAATATGCCAATTACAGACCGGAAGTTTTGGGCAGTTCTTTTACAGAGCAAATTCTAAAAGACTATAATGGACAAACCTATTGGCTTTCTGTTAATTTGCACTCTTTTGCAAAACGCTCCAGGATTCCAAAATGGCTAAATGTAGCTTTGGGTTACGGAGCCGAAGGAATGCTGACCGGAAATAGCGATAATAACGCTTTTTCAACCACAAATCCACAAAGATTCCGACAGTTTTATTTGAGTATTGATGTTGATCTGACGAAAATAAAGACGCAGTCCCATTTTTTAAAGACTGTTTTTTCCGTTCTGAACACGGTTAAAATTCCGGCACCTACAATTGAATTCGTGCGTTTTAACGATATAAAATACCACTTCATTTATTTTTAGAAAAGTTTAACTACTTGATTATCAGACTTATTATTTTTATTGTATCTTTGCGCATAGAAATTTCTTAACGGGACAGCGTTTTGAAGAAAAACAATTTATGATTAAGAAGTGGTCTTTTTACACAGGTCTGACTGTGATTACAGTTTTTTTAAGCTCAGGTTTTAAACCGTTTAACCTAGAAACCAGCCCTTGGTTTCTTATTAATGAAGATGAGGGAGCACACTACTTATTTCCTTCTGAAGAACAAAATGAATACACCAAATTAAACATTCCTTTTACCGGAAATTTCTTTATCGGTTTTAAAGAAGCTATTGGATATAGAGAATCCGAAAGTAAATACAAAAAAGTGAACTCCCTCGGATATATGGGAAAATATCAGTTTGGTATTGAGACACTTAAATCGGTTGGAGTCTATAATCGGTCTGCC
This sequence comes from Flavobacterium sp. ZB4P23, assembly GCF_003970375.1. NCBI lineage: Bacteria > Pseudomonadati > Bacteroidota > Flavobacteriia > Flavobacteriales > Flavobacteriaceae > Flavobacterium > Flavobacterium sp. ZB4P23. The sequence goes on along the minus strand of NZ_RYDK01000002.1, from coordinate 204,647 downwards.
TTTTTGAATAGTCCTGAATTACAGGAAAAAGCATTTCTAGCGCTACTGGCGAAAAACAAATGGGAGCTGAAAAGAGAAATTGAAAAATACGAAGGCACTATATTAAACGGAATATTCGTTACCGAATCCGGGATATTAGCGGCAGCTCACCTTGGCGGAGCAGGCTCTGTAAAAAAATATTTTAAAAATAAAGGAAAACGAAATTTTAGAGACGCTTATGGTAGTTCTATAAAAAGCTATATGAAAATGTTTGGAGGGTATGATACTTCGTGTATTATTGCGGATAATAATGCAAAGGCAAAAAACATTTAATTCCTTTTTTATCCTAAAAAAAGAGGCTGTCATTATTTGACGGCCTCTTTTCTTTTATCCCATAGTCGAATTATTTAGCCTTAAGGATTTCTCTATTGGGACGCACCACCAAATTGATGGTTTCCTTCTATTTTTGATTTTTGCTTTCTCCGTTTCTTGAACATTTGATACGATTGCAATGCTTAAAAGAAGCAAAATAATAAGTGTTTTTGTGGAGTAAAACGGAACAAAGCTTCTCGATACGCTTCGCACTCGAAGTGACGTGTATCGAGAACCGTTTTTAATACTAATTTTCTAGTTCTCGATATAATCCCGCCTAAAAGCGGGATCACTCGAACTGACGGAAATTCCCATCAAAAACTAATTACACCCAACGGGTTACTTGTAATAAATGACTAAAGGTAAGACGTGTTATTTTTTTAAATATTTAATTTACTGTTTATCAATAAGTAAGTCGAAAGTTTAAAAGTCGTAAAGTCGAAAGAATTAACTTTAAGTAAAACAGCTTTAAATCATATTGTTACATAATTTTATCCTGATTTTAAAATACGACATTATACCATGGTTATTACTTATTTTAAAAAAAATGATAAAAATTAGTGTAATTCATAGCTAACTTTTTTAGAAATAGTTCTGTTTTGTAAACGTAGTCCGTTTAGCGGATAGGCATCTGATTTAAAACAAAAAACACCAGCCTTTCGATTGATGTTCTTAAATTTTGAGTCAAAATAATAGGCTGTAGTTTTAGTCGAAACTGTCCATTAAAATGTCTAATATCTTAATAGCCGCTTCACTGATTTTTGTGCCAGGGCCAAAAACGGCAACCGCACCGGCATCAAATAGAAACTGATAATCTTGTGCCGGAATTACGCCACCTACCACGACCATAATATCTTCTCGATCGTATTTTTTAAGTTCTGCAATAACTTGTGGTACCAGCGTTTTGTGTCCTGCCGCCAGTGAGGAAACTCCCAGGATGTGCACATCATTCTCTATCGCTTGTTTGGCCGCTTCAGCTGGTGTTTGAAAAAGGGGGCCAATGTCAACATCAAAACCAACATCAGCATACCCGGTAGCCACCACTTTAGCGCCACGATCGTGACCATCTTGTCCCATTTTGGCAATCATGATTCTAGGGCGACGTCCTTCTTTTTTTGCAAATTCATCTGCCAGTTGTTTTGCTTTTTCAAAGCTTTTGTCGTCTTTTATTTCTTTGCTATACACACCGCTAAAGGATTTAATTTGTGCTTTGTATCTTCCAAAAACTGTTTCCAGCGCATCGCTGATTTCACCCAGCGTAGTTCTGTTTCGAGCGGCTTCAACCGCTATTTCCAGTAAATTTCCTTCACCAGTTTGCGCACAAAGGATTAATTTTTTCAGCGATTCCTGCACTTTTTCAGTAGCTCTGGTCGCTTTGATTCGGTCTAATTGTTCCAATTGTTGCTTGCGGACCATTTGATTGTCCACATCCAAAATCTGTAAAGGGTCTTCTTTTTCTAATCTATATTTGTTAACGCCCACAATAATATCCTGCCCGCTGTCTATTCTCGCTTGTTTTCTGGCTGCTGCTTCCTCGATTCTAAGTTTCGGAATTCCGGATTCAATAGCTTTGGTCATACCGCCCAGTTCTTCTACCTCTTGAATGAGTTTCCAGGCACTTTCAGCAATTTCATTTGTCAGACTTTCTACATAATAACTGCCTGCCCAAGGATCAACCGTTTTAGTAATTTTAGTTTCGTCTTGTAAATAAAGTTGCGTGTTTCTGGCAATTCTGGCCGAGAAATCTGTTGGTAACGCAATTGCTTCATCTAAAGCGTTGGTATGCAAAGATTGTGTACCTCCAAAAGCTGCTGCTGCTGCTTCAATACAGGTTCTTGCCACATTGTTAAAGGGATCTTGCTCGGTTAAACTCCATCCCGAAGTTTGACAATGGGTTCGTAACGCTAATGATTTATCGTCTTTTGGTTCAAATTGCTTTACTAATTTCGCCCAGATCATTCTTCCTGCGCGCATTTTGGCAATTTCCATAAAATGGTTCATTCCAATCGCCCAGAAAAAGGACAGTCGTGGGGCGAATTCATCAATTTTCATTCCGGTTGCTAATCCAGTTCTGATGTATTCCAATCCATCGGCCAGCGTGTACGCCAGTTCAATATCAGCCGTGGCTCCCGCTTCTTGCATGTGGTAGCCAGAAATGGAAATCGAGTTGAATTTGGGCATTTTTTTGCTGGTAAATTCAAAAATATCAGCAATGATTTTCATCGAAGGCGTTGGCGGATAAATATAGGTATTACGGACCATAAACTCTTTGAGAATGTCATTTTGTATCGTACCGGAAAGCAACTCGGGTGCTACGCCTTGTTCTTCGGCGGCGACAATATAGAAAGCCATAATAGGTAAAACAGCGCCATTCATTGTCATAGAAACGGACATTTCATTAAGCGGAATTTGGTCAAATAATACTTTCATGTCTTCCACGGAGTCAATGGCAACTCCTGCTTTCCCCACATCGCCCACTACGCGCTCATGATCGGAATCATAGCCGCGGTGTGTGGGTAAATCAAAAGCAATGGATAGTCCTTTTTGACCCGCAGCCAGATTCCTCCTGTAAAAAGCATTGCTTTCTTCGGCAGTTGAAAATCCGGCATATTGACGCACCGTCCATGGTCGGCGGACGTACATTGTGGTGTATGGGCCGCGTAAATTGGGAGCAAAACCAGCCCCAAAATCAAGATGAGTAAGATTCTTAATATCTTGTTCTGAATACGTAGGTTTTACTTCTATTCCTTCTGCAGTTAGAAATGCATCAGCCACAGCATTTTCATGCTCGAGTTTTAGCGCTGTACTTTTTAATTGTATGTGTTGTAAATCTTTTCTTTTCATTTGTTTAGTACAAAGATTATAGTTTTTTGAAATTTTAATTCCTTTCAGTCCATATTTCAGTATTTCTTGAAGTATGAAAAATAGCTGTAATGACAATTATGTTCTCGTAGCTGTTGAAATGAATTAAGTATGGAAAATTTTCAATTAAAGCTACTCTGGTCTTATCATATCTTATTTGAAAAAGTAATGGATTTGACTTAATTATTTTTAAACTTTCCTTGAACGAATTGGAGAACGTATCGCCCAATTTAGGGTGAATGCCTTTGTACCAATCCAAAGCTGTTTTGAAATCAAGTTTAGCTTCCTCTACAATTACAATTTTATAACCCACCGTCAATATCTTTTAGAAAATCATCAATATCTTGAGCTGAAGATGGATTCTTAAGATATTTCTCAGTTCTTTCTCTAACTTGGTCCATTTGCCATTGAGGGATTTCTAAAGTATTCGACTTTGGAAGAATAATCACTTCAACTTCATCAGCATTAAAATCATTCGGCAGTGTGATGCTTATTTTGTGATTTTTCACCTTAACGATTTGTCTTATGGGTTCCATTATTTTATGTTTTTAGCAAAGTAAATATACTCTTTTCCAATGGTATTAAATTAAATAACAGCGTCGGGCTTACTATTCAAGATCCAATCGTTCCTGTTCCGTTTTTTCTGCCAGACGTTTTTCGATTATGGGTGTAATCAAGGTTTTTCTTGGTTTGACTTTTACAAAAGGAAACAATTCTAAATCATGTTTCATTTTATCCTGTTTGTTAGGATGTTTGTTTGTTCCCAATAAAATTTCTTTCCCAGAATCAAATAGTTCCTGCGCGGTATCCGCACTTTCCTGAATTTTTCTTTTGATGATTCCGTCATTAAGTTGTTTCAGGAAACCGCCATTTGCCTCTATGTCTTTGAATAAAGCCAATGCTTTTTCCGCTAGTTGATTGGTTAGGTTTTCGATATAATAACTGCCGTCTGCCGGATTATTGACTTTGTCAAAATAACTTTCATTTTTGAGGATCAACAATTGGTTTCTCGCTATGCGGTCGCCAAATTCGTTGTCTTTGTGGTACAAAGCATCATAAGGTAAATTGGCAATAGCATCCGCTCCTCCAATAATGGCACTCATACATTCAGTTGTGGTACGCAACATATTTATATTGTAATCGTATAATGTTTTGTTACGTTTGGTAGGCGAAACGATGATGTTGCACGCTAAAGTATGGTTGTATTCCTTGGCAATCAGATTAAAAAGCAAGCGCAACGCTCGTAGTTTTGCAATTTCAAAAAAGTAATTTGTTCCTACGGCCACTTCAAAAACAATGGGTGTATTTATGGCGTCAATTCTATTGAAATACTCATTGGCTTGTCCTACACTATAAGCAATTTGCTGTACCATAGTGGCACCGGCATTTTGATACAACGCAGCGTTGATACTAAGTAGCGATACCGATGTTGTTGCTGCCGAAAGCAAATTCAGGGTGTCAAAATTGCTTTTTTCTTTAGTTGTAAACCAGTTTCCATCTTTGGCTAATTGTCCTATAGGATCCAGATTACAGAAAATTACAGTGTTGCTTTTCTTGGCGAAAACATCAATTTTTTTGACGAAATCGATTGAAATAAATCCCAGGTTAAAATAAACGGTAACGTTCTCTAAAGGCAATTTTTCCAATAGATCGGTAACGTTAATTGATTCGTTTTCTATTGTAAAGCGCAGGCTGTCTGCCCCGCGATTCAATGTGTCTAATGCCCGTTCTATTGATTTTTCAAGGTCGTAAACAAATATATTTTGGCAAATTCTAAATTCTGTTGCTTTTGTGGAAACGGGGAATACTTTTGTAAACTCCTCTTTGTGGTAAAAAGGTTTTACCTGAATGTCTTCCGGAGAATTCCAAACTACGGTTTCATTGTAATCCGCTCCATTGAGTTCAAATTGGATTTTTTGTTTCCATTGTTTGGAGGAAATGGGGTTGAAATCATCGAAAAGGTTTGTATCCATTTTGTTAGTCATTTTCCTCACTCCAGTCCTCGTCATAGGAGAGGGAACCGAAACTTGGTGTTCTGTTTTTAATAATTACTATAAATTGTACACTCTCTTCCCTTTGGGAATGGTTGGGAATGGGATTTTATTTTTGAATCGTGTCGCCTTCAAATTCGATGATGTAAATGTCTTCACTATCTTTTTTCATATAGTATTTTTCTCGGGCGTATTTTTCTATTTGTTCGGAATTGTTTAATTGTTTGATATTCTCTTTGTCTTTTTTTATTTCGTCTTTGTAATATTCTGCATTGTCTTCCAGATCTTCAATTTGTTTGTCTAAAATGCGATGATCAAAATACGAATAGTTGTCCAGAAAAATCATCCAAGACGAAAAGAACAACAGGACCCAGACATATTTGTTGCTCAGGAATTTAAACCAAGGTTTGTCTTTATATGGATTTGTCATTTTTTTTATTTTTTTTAGCCCCGATTATAGTGGAAATCCTTTTAGTAGGTGATATTGACGAAGGAAGATTCACCTACTAAAAGATTGCAACGGAAAGCGGGAAATAGCTCCTACTAATTATTCTGTTAAAATTACAACTAAATCACAGAATTTTTTGATTTATTACTGCGCGCACCACATCAATGGCTACCGTGTTGTATTTGTCATTTGGAATAATGATGTCCGCAAATGCCTTGGTTGGTTCGATGAACTGCTCGTGCATTGGCTTTAATGTGGTTTGGTATCTGTTAAGGACTTCATTCATGTCACGGCCACGTTCCATTATATCGCGTTTCATGCGTCGGATTAATCGTTCGTCAGAATCGGCATGAACGTATATTTTTACATCAAATAATTCTCTTAATTCGGGATTGGCCAAGATTAAAATTCCTTCTACAATCATCACTTTTCTGGGATGAGTAAAAACGGTATCGTCAGACCGGTTGTGGGTTACAAAGGAATAAACGGGTTGGTGAATGTTATTTCCTTCCTTTAATTCTTTGAGGTGGGCCACTAGCAACTCAAAATCAATGGCTCGGGGATGATCAAAATTGATCAATGCTCTTTCATCAAAGGAGAGTCCGTGATTTTCTTTGTAATATGAATCTTGTGAAATAATACCAACTTCTGTCTGTGGTAATTCATTCATAATCTGATGTACAACGGTTGTTTTTCCGCTTCCTGTACCACCTGCAATTCCTATAATGAGCATAAATTTTTTTATTATGTTTTTATTGGAACAAAAATAGGAATTTAATCGAGAGCAGATTTTGTTTTTTGAGGAAATCTTGCTAATTTAATATATTTACGAGTCATTTTTTAAGGGTATTTAGCTATCTTTAAATTCTAAACGAGAAACTATTGTATTCCCAAATTAATAAAAACATAAGTCGTTATGTCACTTTTGAACCCAAAGAATTAGAAATTTTCAATTCTTTGCTGGAATATAAAACCGTTGCTAAGAAAACGGTTTTACTTCAGGAAGGCGAAATGTGCCATTTTGAAGCTTTTGTCATCAAAGGTTGTGTCCGGAAATATTATATTGACGACAATGGTTTTGAAGTTATTCTGCAATTTGCCCTCGAGAATGCGTGGGTGAGCGATATTTCTTTTAGTATATACGAAGATGCACCAAGCCGTGTGTATATCGAAACGTTGGAAGATTGTGATTTTTTGCTGTTCAGCCCGGAAGCAAAAGAAGAATTATTTGCCAAAGCACCAAAGTTTGAACGCGCGTTCCGCATCCTGATGCAGCGCAGTCTGGCCGTTACGCAAGACCGTTTGTTTCATACTATTTCTAAAACAGCGACCCAAAAATACATAGAGTTTCTGGAACAGTATCCCACACTATCGCAGCGCGTTGCCCAGCATTACATTGCTTCTTATCTGGGGATTTCGGCTGAGTTTTTAAGTAAAGTGAGAACCAAAATGACAAAACTTTAAAGTCTCATAATTTTTAATTTCTTGTCCTGGTTCAATGCAGCTGCCTTTTTTTTGACGCACCTTTGCATTATATTTTTAAAGAATAGAACAATGGAAAATACAGATAAAAATACAGAAGGAGTACTTACGCATTTTGTTTTGCACAAAGGAAACACGCGGGGTCATGCCAATCACGGTTGGCTGGAATCCTATCATACGTTTAGTTTTGCGAATTATCAAAATCCGGAGCGAATGAATTTTGGCGTATTGCGCGTGCTCAATGATGACAGAGTCAATCAGGGGATGGGTTTTGGGAAACATCCGCATGACAATATGGAAATCATTTCTATTCCGCTCGAAGGCGATTTAGAACACCATGACAGTATGGGCAATACTACCGTAATCAAGGAAGGGGATATTCAGGCCATGAGTGCCGGTACCGGAATTTTTCACAGCGAATACAATAAAAATAAAGACCAGCTGGTTAAATTTTTGCAGATTTGGATTTATCCAAATAAAAAAAATGTAACGCCTCGTTATGATCAAGTTACTTTAGATTTAAACGACCGTCACAATAAACTCCAACAAATTCTATCCCCAAATCCTGAGGATGAAGGTGTTTGGATTCATCAAGATGCGTGGTTTCATATAGGGAAATTCGAAAAGGATTTTGCTGCCACGTATGCATTAAAAAAAACCGGAAACGGAATCTACGCTTTTGTTTTGAAAGGCGATTTTGCCATAGGAAACATTGCTTTAAACGAGCGAGACGGAGTAGGAATCTGGGATACCAATGCTATTAAAATTACCGCTAATTCCGCTAGTGCCGAAATCCTGTTGATGGAAGTACCCATGCAATTGTAATTGATTTTTGATGATCATATTCGTCAGTTCGAGTGATCCCGCTTTTGGGCGGGATCGTATCGAGAACAAGAAAATTTTGAATTAAAAACGGTTCTCGATACGCTTCGCACTCGAACTGACGTTTGGTATAATTAAAAACGGTTCTCGATACGCTTTGCACTCGAACTGACGTTTGGTATAATTACTCATGATGTTTTCAAACGTTTCCAGTCAATAAATTGCCACCACCGTAATCCGATTGATAAATGCCGTTCCTGCATGGAATGGCGTGGGTGTGTTGCAGGATTCGCAAGCAAAGAAAGTGTTTCTGGAGAACCATTTAAGTGGCGCTACTGTTCCGCACGATTCTGACGCAGCAAAAAAGAATTATGTGAACAAGTTGTTTTTTAAACAATACTTAATGCAAATTATTTATATTTGCTTCGTAAGAATTCAATTGAGTTTAGCAGTAGAAAATTGAGCTTTTTTCGCACGGAAAGAACAACAAAAAGTAGCATTTTAGCATGAACCAATGAACCATTCCGAACAAAAAAACACCACTTGGCTGTTTGAAATAACACCTAAAAATAAATTTTTCTCCCTTAACCTGAAGGAAGTGTGGCAGTATAGAGATTTGCTGCTGCTTTTTGTAAAAAGGGATGTGGTGACCGTCTATAAGCAAACGGTTTTAGGGCCACTTTGGTACCTTATACAACCGCTGTTTACCTCCATTACTTTTACTATTATTTTCAATAATGTTGCGGGCATCAATACCGGAACCGTGCCGCCTTTTTTGTTTAATTTGGCCGGGATTACCGTTTGGAATTACTTCACGGCCTGTCTCAATGGTACCTCGAATACCTTTGGCAGTAATGCAGGTATCTTTGGGAAAGTATATTTCCCTCGCATTATTGTACCGCTGTCTATTGTTGTTTCCAACTTATTGAAGTTTGGAATTCAATTTTTTATATTCATTTGTTTTTACGGCTATTATTATGCCCAAGGAGCTGCCATAGGGATGAATACAGCGACTTTGTTTTTTCCACTACTGATCGTTATGATGGGAGTTTTAGGATTGGGACTGGGAATGTTTATCTCTTCCTTAGTCACTAAATACCGAGATTTTAGTAATTTGGTTGGTTTTGGAGTGCAATTATTGATGTATTTGTCCGCCGTGATGTACCCAATGGCACTCATCAAAGAAAAATTGCCGGATTACGGCTGGCTGATAACCTACAATCCCTTGGCGTATGTGATCGAAACGACACGATACATGCTGCTGGATGTTGGACACATATCTGTTTTGGGATTGGGATATACCTTTTTGATTACGGTACTGGTGTTCTTAGTGGGAGTTTTGATTTTTAACAGAACCGAAAAAAGTTTTATCGATACAGTGTAAAGAACACCGGTCCTGATGAAAGGGTTCATTTTAGGATTGATTTTTTAGCCAGTAAGAAAAGTAAGAAAGTTAAGCTGTTGGGTATAATTAATTTTTGACGATAATTTTCCGTCAGTTCGAGTGATCCCGCTTTTGGGCAGGATCGTATCGAGAACAAGAAAATTTTAAATTAAAAACGATTCTCGATACGCTTCGCACTCGAACTGACGTTTGGTATAATTACACGAAACGGGAATAAAAGTAAGTTTTTAAGGGTAACAAACCGTAATGCCTTACTGGTTCAAAAGGAAATATCCGTTCTTATCAAAAAACAAAAAGACGATACATTTATAGTATGGTACGGTATAGTTAAAATCGGTTTGGTAGGGCTTCTTTTTTAGTCACTGATTTAGGTGATTTTTCATCTGGGTTTAAATGGATTTCGCAAATGGTTTGTATTGATTGCTAGTTATTTGTGTCTTTTTTTATGTTTTCTTGTGTTTCAGAGGAGAAATAAAAAATAAAACGGCAACATATTCTAGTTATATTTGCCTCTATTATCTATGACTTTTTCAGCTCATTAATGTGAGTTGAAGTCGCGAAGCGGTAGGTTAAAATGTACAATTCAATTGTAATTGTTTAAAAAAAAATGAATTCAAGTATAAAAATAGCGGTAATTGGATTAGGGTATGTCGGACTTCCATTGGCTCGATTATTTGCAACTCAATATGCTGTTGTGGGATTTGATATCAATGCCTCTCGGGTAGCATCCTTACAATCAGGCACGGATACTACACTGGAGATTTCGGATGAAGTATTACGCAAGGTATTAGTCTCAAGTTTTGTCACCTCGAGCGCAGTTGAGAGGCAGAGCGCAGTCGAAAAATCGTCTGTTACAAACGGATTAATAGTATCTTCAGAAAGCACTGCTATTGCGGATTGCAATTATTACATCATCACGGTGCCAACTCCGGTAGACAAAAATAATCGTCCAGACTTAACGCCTTTGTATAAATCCTCTGAAACGGTTGGAAAGGTTTTAAAAAAAGGCGATATCGTTATCTACGAATCCACTGTTTATCCTGGTGTAACTGAGGAAGAATGTGTGCCTGTATTAGAAAAATTTTCAGGATTAAAATTCAATGTTGATTTTTTTGCCGGCTATTCCCCGGAACGAATTAATCCCGGAGACAAAGAACATACGGTCGAGAAAATTCTGAAAGTGACTTCTGGTTCCACGCCGGAGATCGGAATAAAAGTGAATGAATTATACCAATCTGTTATTACGGCAGGAACACATCTGGCTCCTTGTATAAAAGTAGCCGAAGCCGCCAAAGTAATTGAAAACTCACAGCGCGATATCAATATAGCGTTTGTAAACGAATTGGCCAAGATATTTAATTTAATGAATATTGATACGCATGCCGTTTTGGAAGCAGCGAGCACCAAATGGAATTTTCTGCCTTTCAAACCCGGATTAGTGGGCGGACATTGTATTGGGGTAGATCCCTATTATTTGGCACAACGCGCACAAGAATTTGGATATCATCCTGAAATTATATTAGCAGGAAGACGCCTAAATGACAGTATGGGAGAATATGTAGCGTCTCAAATTGTAAAATTGATGATCAAAAAGGGCATTTCTATAAATGGTGCGGCACTTTTAATGCTGGGCATCACCTTTAAAGAAAACTGTCCCGACGTGCGCAATACCAAAATTGTGGATGTAATCACTGCGTTAGCGGATTATGGCATTGTCATCACCATTTATGATCCCTTGGCAAACCCATCAGAAGTACAACACGAATACCAATTAGAAACAACCGCTACAGTGCCCAATAAAAAATTTGATGCCATTGTGTTAGGAGTGGCGCATGCTGCCTTTTTAGCGATAGATTTGTCACAGTTACAAAAAGAAACTAGTGTGTTGTATGATGTAAAAGGAGTTTTAGGGGATGCAGTCGATGGGAGATTGTAAATAGTACCGTTCGGACTCAAACCATAATAGTAGAAAACATGAAAATAGGGATAACATTCAGTGCTTTTGATTTGTTGCATGCCGGACATATCAAAATGTTAGAGGAAGCAAAAGGACAGTGTGACTATTTAATTGCGGGACTGCAAACAGATCCTACTATCGATCGTCCTGAAAAAAACAGGCCTACCCAATCTGTGGTTGAACGCTATATTCAACTCAAAGGCTGTAAGCATGTAGATGAAATAGTTCCTTATGCAACAGAGCAAGATCTGGAGGATATTTTACGTGCGTTCAAAATTGATGTCCGCATCGTAGGAGATGAATATAAAGACAAGAATTTTACGGGACGAAACTACTGTGAAGAAAAAGGGATCGTGCTTTTTTTTAATATACGAGACCATCGCTTTTCAAGTAGCAGCTTGCGAAAAGAAGTCACAGAGAAAGAACTGATGAAAGAGAAGTAGTGTTTTTTAGTGAATGCTGAGTGGTGAAAAGTGGAGCTATAGAGGTTAGGGGCGTGTTTATGTTCTAAAATTCAAACATTTCATCCTCTCACTGTACTCTAAAGTATTCAAGTCATTACAGCAAAGAAGTTTGCGTTTAGTAGTCTTCATACTAAGTTTTTTAAGTCATTAACTCGAAACTTTAAAAAAGAAGCGAAAGAAAAGAAGGGAATTTAATTTGATTCCTGTCTAAATAAAAATATAATTAAAATAGTCGCCAATAGTCTGTTTTGTAAACCCCAAATCGAGGCGTCAAATCACTTATAAGCACTAATTGCACAAAAAACACTATGAAAAAACAGCCTGCAGTAACACATGTAATCCTTACCGGAGGAGTGGGAAGCCGATTGTGGCCGCTATCTCGCAAAAGTCAACCCAAACAATATTTAGATTTATTTGAAGGTAAATCGTTATTTGCAATGACCGTGGAGCGCAATCGTACTTTGGTGGACCAGATTATGGTTGTAGGAAATAGTGATAACTGTCATTTAAGTCGGCACGTTCTAGAAAAATCCAATACTCCATATATTGATATTGTTGAATCTACTCCGCGAAATACGGCTGCAGCCATCGCTTTTGCTGCACTAGCTTCTGATCCGGAGGCTGTTTTAATCGTGACGCCCTCGGATCATATTATAGGCGATATGGAACACTATAATAAGGCGATTCAGGAAGCAGTAGAAAAGGCTTCTAACGGTTTTATTGTTACTTTCGGTATTATTCCGACGAAACCAGAAACGGGATACGGGTATATTGAGCGCAAGGGTGAGGATGTGGTTTCCTTCCGGGAAAAACCAAACCAAGTTACCGCGAGGGAATTTATCTCTAAAGGCAATTTTTTATGGAACAGCGGGATGTTTTGTTTCAAAGCAGGCATTTTTCTGGAGGAATTAAAGACCTATAATCCGGAAGTCTATGAAAAATCTAAAATTGCATGGGACAACAACAGCAATGGAAATCTAGATTTGGCTTTATCCATGGATATACCGTCCATCAGTATTGATTATGCGGTAATGGAGCGCAGTAAAAAGATAAAAGTGGTCGTGTCTGAATTTTCATGGTCGGACTTGGGTTCTTTTGAATCGGTGTACGACTATTTAGTGGCAACGGGGCATCCTGTTGATCCCAATGGAAACATGGTGATTGGCAATACAAATTATACGGCGTTTGTGGGAATGAAAAACACTATTTTCGTCTATACGGATACTGCTAATTTGATTCTTCAAAAAAATAGTTCTCAAGATGTTAAGAATGTATACAATGCATTGGAACAGGAAAAACCGGAATTATTACAGTAATGGACACCGCCTCAAAAATATATATCGCAGGACACAATGGAATGGTGGGAAGTTCGTGCATCTATCCTAAATTGGCACCACAGCCCTTGAAAGAGGAATACTTGCTCACAGGTCCCTTGGAACCAGCAAACTGGACGGTACACCCAGAAAACTAATGGACATCTCCAAGATGCACGCACTAGGATGGAAACATCAGGTGCAGCTGGAAGAAGGAATCCAGAGAACCTACAATTGGTTTTTGGAGAATGTAAATGCATTTAAGCAAGTTAAGATGTAGGGAAAAGTTTAATCGGTTAGGAAAGGGTTAATCGGTTAAGAAAAGGTTAATCGTTTAATCGATGAGAAAAAAGTTTAATCGATTAAGAAAGGTTTAATCGATTAACGAAATAGTAAACAATTAACCAGTTAAACACTTAACCCATTAACCATTTAAAGAAAAAAGTATAATCGGTTAACGAAATAGTAAACGATTAAGCAGTTAAACGATTAACCATTTAAAAAACCAAGCAAGCAGAAAATAATGCACAACGAAATAGTTATCTATCAGGCAGAAATGCTGTCAAGCCATATTGAGGTTCGCATAGAAGATGAGACTGTGTGGCTAACTCAATTACAAATGGTAGATTTATTTCAATCAACAAAACAAAATATTAGTCTCCATATTAATAATGTTTTCAAAGAAGGGGAACTAGACGAATTTTCAACTATCAAGGAATACTTGACAGTTCAACAAGAAGGTTCTAGAAAGATAAAGCGAAGAGTTAAGCTATACAATCTCGATGTGATTATTTCCGTCGGTTATAGAGTGAAGTCAAAAACGGGGACACAATTCAGGATATGGGCAACTAATACTTTGAAATCCTATTTGTTAAAAGGCTATGCGATTCAGAATAGAATTGAAAATATCGAGAAAAAGATTTTTGAGCATGACCAGAAAATTGAAATTTTGTTAAATACCTCTCTTCCTCTAAATCAAGGGATTTTCTATGATGGACAAATTTTCGATGCACATTCCTTTGTTTCCAGACTGATAAAATCTGCAAAAAAATCGATCCTTCTTATTGATAATTTCGTAGACGAAACTGTTTTAATACAGTTGTCAAAGAGAGAAAAAGGAGTTGGCGTTATTATTTACACAAAAGACATTACTAAACAGTTAAAACTCGATTTAGAGCGGTTCAATTCCCAATACGAACTTGTCGAAATTAAGCAATTTTCCAAATCACATGATCGTTTTTTGATAATCGATGAAACGGAAGTGTATCATATAGGAGCATCACTTAAAGACTTAGGCAAAAAATGGTTTGCTTTCTCAAAATTGAATATTGACCCTGCAACATTGCTTGGAAAATTATACGAGTAGTAGGAAAGGGTTAATCGTTTAAGAAAGGTTTAATCGGTTAAGAAAAGATTAATCGTTTAATCGATGAGAAAAGTTTAATCGTTTAAGAAAGGTTTAATCGGTTAATCGATGAGGAAAAAGTTTAATCGGTTAACGAAATAGTAAACTATTAACCAATTAAACTATCAGTCGTTCCTGCTAAAAAAAAACAGCCTTTTAGGGTAACTATAGTGTGATAAAAATTTGTGTAGAAAGAAAAATAGACGTTAAATAAGTTGAAATAAGTTATCTTTTAAATTAACTTTGCAAGATGAGTAGACAGATAATCTTTTACGAGAATCACTTTCTTGACTTTTATAAAATTCAAGAAGATAAAGTAAAAGCTAAAATTAAAAATATTCTTGAACTGGTAATGCAAGTTGACAGAGTTCCTGAAAAATTTTTAAAACATTTGTCCGGAAGCGATGGAGTTTATGAAATAAGAGTTGAATATCAATCCAATATTTACAGAATATTTTGTTGTTTCGACAAAGGAAACGTAGTTGTATTATTCAATGCCTTTCAAAAGAAAACTCAGAAAACTCCCAATAGCGAATTAGAAAAAGCAATACGATTGAGAAAAGAATATTTTTCAACTAAAACAAATTAGACATGGACAAATATAGCCACATAACTAATTTTGATCAACTTATTGAAGTTGAACACGGAAAAATTGGAACAGAAAGCAGAAATAAATATGAGGAACACACTCAAATGTTTATTATCAGCGAAATGCTGAAGCAAGCAAGAAAAGAAGCAAAAATGACACAGGAACAGCTTGCCGAAAAGACAGGGACTAAAAAAAGTTATATTTCTAAAATTGAAAATGGAAAAGGAAATATTCAAATTTCAACACTGATTCGACTTTTTGAATTAGGATTAAACAAACGAATAGGATTGACATTTTTATAAATCAGTACATCTCACTACAATTTGTTCAGGTCATGCTTTTTAAAGACCGGCTCGAAATTTGGAATCCGGGAAGTTTACCTTATGGATTAACTACTGCCAAACTTAGAAAGCCGCACAGTTCCATTCCAGCCAATCCTTTACTGGCCGAGCCTATGTATCTTGCGGGTTTTATCGAAAGGATGGGAACAGGAACAGGCAACATTATTCGACTTTGTGAAGAGGCAGGTTTGAAAAAAGCTCCCGAGTTTCTACAGGAAGAAATTTTCAAGACCATTCTTTGGCGCAAAAATACTGAGGATAAATATGCCGTTGGAGTAAATGGCGGAGTAAGTGGCGGAGTAAAAGACATTCTGGTACTTATTGAAAGCAATCCCGGCATCAATGTTTCAAACATAAAGTCCCTTTTGAACGTTCCCCAAAGGACTATTGAAAGAGGAATTAATCAATTAAAGAAAGAAAATAAAATCGAATTTAAAGGAGCACCGAAAACAGGAGGCTATTATAGGATTATCGATTTCCTGATGATTTTATGTTTCAACTCAATAAAATAGAATGGCAGGAGCTTATCACAAATTGTGATAACCTACCAGAATCAATAAAGTTTAGCCCTCAAACTCCATTTGCTTTCAGTGAACAAGGAGTTGCAATGCTTAGTACGGTTTTAAAATCTAAAAAAGCAGTTGAAACTAATATCGCCATTATGCGTGCCTTTGTAGAAATCAGAAAAACAATTAGTTTGCAAAGTCATCTTTCTGAACAAATCATGGAATTGAAAAATGATTTGGAACAACGCCTTGGAGAACACGATGTACAATTGATGGAAATTTATACTGTAATGGATCAATTTATTGAAGAGAAAATAGAGCAAAAGAAATGGGAAAATCGAAAAAAACTGGGATATAAATAAACGTTAAAGGAAAAAGGTTTAATCGATGAGAAAAGTTTAATCGGTTAATCGATGAGAAAAAAGGTTTAATCGATGAGAAAAGTTTAATCGGTTAGGAAAGGTTTAATCGGTTAAGAAAAGGTTAATCGTTTAATCGATGAGAAAAAGGTTTAATCGGTTAACGAAATAGTAAACGATTAACCAATTAACCATTTAAAGGAAAAGATTTAATCGGTTAAGAAAAGATTAATTGTAAACCTTTTTATTTCTAATGCTATAAAAATTGCTACTTTTGCGCAAGCCGCACAAAATAACTGTAAAATGGGATTTTGAGCAGCGAAGCTTTTATAAAAATAAAGAATTGGGTGTAGCGGTTCGTTATAAGGTAATAGTGTTCCCCTTTAGAATTTAAAATACTTGAAAAACAATTATGGAAATAATAGGTACTGCCGTAGTGTCCTTTTAATCCTCTTTCATTTTGTCCAGATAAGCGCTCAGGATATATTAAAAACTGCCGATTGGAGTACTCCGTCAGTAGACAATTTATCAGATGCTGCTCTCGAAAAGAGCAGAGCTTAGTTGCAAAGCAACAATATGACTATTCATCAGGCCGAACCTCTAGCGTTATCGACAGGAATGCCCGCTTCAGAATTTACTAAATTACGCGTTTGCTTAATCGTACCGCTTTCAAAAAAAATCGGAAAAAGCTCCCTTAACAACGGATACCACTAATTTGATTTTGCAAAAAGAAAGGTCTCAGGATGTTAAGAATTTTATAGTCAATTGGAGAGAGAATTCCGATTTATTGTATTAAAAAAATACAAATCGAGATAATTTTAGGATTTAATAAACTAATAATTAAAACTTTTGACACAGATTTGTGGTACAGAATAAAATTAAGATAGAGAAAATAGAACTTCCTACAATAAAAACGATAAAGAGTTGTTTGTTTTATTCTAGTTAACCCCTTGGGTGTAATTCAATTTGTTTAATTTTTTGACCACATAGAAACATAAGTAAGTCGAAAGTTTAAAAGTCGTAAAGTCAAAAGAATTAACTTTAAGTAAAACAGCTTTAAATTATATTGTTACATAATTTTATCCTGATTTTAAAATACGACATTATACCATGATTATTACTTAGATTTTAAAATTACGTGCTGTGCATCAATTTTTTCTTTAAGATTAATGGAAATTTATTCATTACGCCCAACGGGTTTCTTGTTATTTAAAAAATAGTATAAGTAGCACGAAAAATATATTGTGGCAATTATTAAAAGGAGTTTTCTGCCACAGATTGGATGAATTAAAACGATTTTTAAAGCTGCGTGGCGAATTAATCTGTGCCAATCTGTGAAATCTATGACAAATAAATTTAGAATTTTAGTAAAACACGACATTAAATTTTAGCTATTACTTATTTAAAAAAATAGTGCTTAAAATATTTCGAATTAAAAAAATACACATTTTTACACATTACTTATGAGAAAAATAATTGTTGCTCTTTTATTGTTGTTTGCTTTTTTCCAATCTTCCCATGTACTTGCACAGGACTTGTTAAAAAGTACTGATTTGAGTACTTTAAAAGTGGATAATTTGATCGATAGCGACATCGCAAAAATAAAAACTCAGCTGCAAACAAACAATATGACGATTGAACAAGCAGAACCTATGGCTCTAGCCAAAGGAATGCCCGCTTCGGAGTTTGCTAAATTAAGAACTCGAATTGCTGGTCTGTCCTTGCAAACAGGCGTTTCAAACACTAGTAATTCCAGTGATACGGAAGATAGAAAACAAGAAAAAATCGTCAATACGAAAGTAAAAGATACCCTAAATGCTTTAATTTTTGGTTCGGAGCTTTTCGATAATCCTACCTTAAATTTTGAACCTAATTTAAAATTGGCTACGCCTGTAAATTACGTGTTGGGACCCGGTGATGAAGTGCAGGTTAGTGTGTATGGAGTACAAGAATTTAATGCTAGTATTCCGGTATCTACAGAGGGTAAAATAACCATTCAATATGTAGGTCAGATTTCCGTTTCCGGAATGACGATTGAGGCTGCTACCCAAAAAATAAAAGGTGCAATCGCAAGAGTGTATAGCACAGTGGGATCAGGACAATCTCAAGTCGCAGTGACTTTAAGTCGCATCAGAACGATTAGAGTTACTATAATTGGCAGTAAGCAACCGGGTAATTATTCGATATCTTCTTTGGCAACCGTTTATAATGCGTTATTTTTAGGAGGTGGCCCGGGAAAAAACGGCAGTTACAGAAATATTGAATTGTTAAGGGATAATAAAGTATACAAAAACATTGATATTTACCGCTTCCTTGTCAATGGAAATCAATCGGATAATGTGGGATTAAAGGATAATGATGTCATTCGAATTCCGGCCTACAATCAAAGGGTCACCGTCGAGGGACAGGTAAAACGTCCTGGTATTTTTGAAATGAAAAAAGGGGAGACATTTGCAGATTTACTGTCTTTTGCGTCAGGATTCAATGAATTGGCGTATACTGCTTCGGTGAATGTATTGCAAAAAACAGCTAAAGAATTTAAAGTTCGAGATGTAAAATTCGCAGAATTTAATACTTATAAACCGTTGTCCGGGGATGTGTTTAGAGTGACTAAAATTCTGAATCGTTTTGAAAACCGTATCAAAATTGACGGTGCTGTTTTTAGACCGGATACGTATTCTTTTTATGAAGGAATGCGTGTTTCCGATTTGATTGCAAAGGCGGAAGGTCTAAAAGAAGATGCGTATAGCAACAGAGCGAGAATCATTCGACTACAATCGGATTTGACCACGGAAATAGTCAATGTAAATTTAGCCAAAGCCTTAGCAGGGGATCTAGAAGCGGATGTTGCATTATTTAAAGAAGACATCGTAACGGTGTATTCAATTTTAGATTTTGTTGAAGACTTTAAAATAACCATTGATGGTGAGATTAAAAAACCAGGTGTTTATCAGTATCATGAAAACTTAACCTTAAATGATCTATTGGTTCAAGCTGGTGGATTAACAGGATCGGCTTCTAAGAGAGTTGAGGTAGCAAGAATGATTCAATCGGAAGAAATAGACGATGCCAATCCGAATAAAGCGGAACTATTTAATATCGAAATTACGGCTGATAACAATGAACAGTTAAAGAACTTTGATTTGAAGCCTTTTGATGTGGTGAATATCCGTAAAATGGCGGTGTATGATAAACCAGAGATGGTCACTATCAGCGGAGCGGTCCATTATTCCGGGAAATATGTTTTGGCAACTAAAAAAGACAAAGTCTATGATATTGTTGCACGAGCAGGTGGCTTGACATCAGTTGCCAATATAGAGGGAGTTAAGATCAAGAGACCCATTCAAGCCGAACAAATAGAAGCATTGGAAAATGTAAATATGAATTTGGGTAAAAAAGACAGTATCCAAAACAAGCTCACTAAAAAACTAAAAGAAGATTTAAAATTTGCCACAATACCAGTGGATTGGAAAGCCATTGTTGAAAATCCAAAAAGCAACACCAATGTAACTTTGTTTCCCGGTGATGAGATTGAAGTGGCTACTTACAATGAAGGGGTTAAAGTGGCAGGTAATGTATTGTTAACTTCGGAGATTCCTTATACAAAAGGAAAAGGATTTAATTATTACTTAGATGCTGTTGGTGGTATCGATGCCAAGGGCTGGAAGAAAAAAGCCTATATTATTTATCCAAATGGTAAAGCAGATGTAGTAAGTTCTTTCTTATTCATAAAAACGTATCCTAAAGTGACTGCAGGTTCTCAAATTATAGTGCCAGAAAAACCGGAAGTTAAAAAAATGAGTGCCGGGGAATGGGTAGGAATAGGAAGTGTAATGTCAAGTTTAGCGTTACTTATTTTGACCGCTTTTAAGTAGGTATCTTTAGTTTTTGCTCTAGTCCTAAAGGGAATCGAAAATTCAGCACTTTATATTTTTGAACCAGATCCAAAGGAAATGAAAAATCAATAATCTACTTCTCGATACAATTTTATGCAACTGCTGTCGCTATTTTATAAAATCACTCGAAGTGACCCCTCGATAAAAACTCGGGGCAGGCTGATTAACAGACAACGGATAACAGAAAACCGAAAAATGAACGAACAAATACCAAACGATGAAATATCGTTAAAAGAACTTATTGAAAAAGGAAGAGAATGGTTTTCGTATTTGCTTGGGCAATGGAAAATTATTGTTTTAGCAGGAGTTATAGGGGCAGCTTTAGGGTTAGCTTATTCTTTTGTAAAAAAACCGGTTTATACCGCAACACTATCCTTCGCACTAGAAGATGAGAAGACAGGCGGTGGCTTGGGAGGTGCTTTAGGTTTGGCGAGTTCGCTTGGCTTAGATCTTGGCGGCGGTGGAGGAAGTATTTTTACCGGATCTAATTTGACCGAGTTGTTCAAGTCCCGCGCTATGGTGGAGCAAACCTTGTTGAGCCCCGTTGTAGTGGATGGAAAAACCATTTCTTTGGCGGAGATGTACATACAAAATCAGGGCTGGAGGGAAAAGTGGAATGACAAACCAAAATTTGCAACCATCCAGTTTTTACCCGATACCAAGCGTACCCATTTTACCCGAGTACATGACAGTATCTTGGGTGTGGTATATCAAGATTTGTCTAAAACGGGATTATCCGTAGGACAAAAAGATAAAAAGATTGCTATTATTAACATAGATGTCTCTTCTACTAATGAATTGTTCTCCAAGTATTTTACGGAAGCCTTGGTCAAAGAAGTTTCTGATTTTTATGTGACTACTAAAAGTAAAAAGGCCCGGCTGAATATGGATATTTTGGAACGGCAAACGGACTCTATTCGTGGTGAACTCAACGGAGCGATTACCGGTGTGGCGGTTGCCAATGACAATACTTTTGGATTGAATCCTGCTATGAATGTGCGTCGCGCCCCTTCCGCTAGAAGACAGGTCGATGTACAAGCTAACACGGCTATTTTGACCGAATTGGTCAAACAAAGTGAATTGGCGAAAGTAACCTTGCGTAAGGAAACGCCATTAATCCAAGTAATTGATCGACCTATTTTGCCTTTAGAGAAAGAGAAATTTGGAAAATTTTTAGGAATTGTACTGGGTTTTTTTTTAGCAGGGATATTAACTATTATATATTTAGTGATTAGACGATATATAAAAGAAATGGGAATAAAATAAATTTAAAAAAATATCAATAATAATTTATGTATTAAAAAGTGAAAATATATAAATTTTATAATAGAATTTGTGTTAATAGATTAAAGAAAAATTGAAACAATCCAAAATTATGTTAAAAAATAAAATATTACTTATTACTGGAGGAACTGGTTCTTTTGGTAACGCAGTCCTTAAAAAATTTTTAAATACTGATATCAAAGAAATTCGCATTTTTAGCCGAGACGAAAAGAAACAGGATGATATGAGGCATCAAATACAGAATCCTAAAGTTAAGTTTTATATCGGTGATGTTCGGGATAAGCGTAGTGTAGATCTTGCAATGACAGGAGTTGATTATGTGTTTCATGCTGCTGCCTTAAAACAGGTTCCTTCGTGTGAATTTTTCCCTATGCAAGCTGTTCAAACTAATGTATTAGGGACAGATAATGTCCTAGATTCTGCTATTCATAATGGAGTTAAAAACGTTGTTGTGCTAAGTACGGATAAGGCTTGCTATCCAATTAATGCGATGGGTATAAGTAAAGCAATGATGGAAAAAGTGGCTATTGCAAAAGGGCGTTCTTTAGGTGAAAATAGCATAACAACAATTTGTTGTACAAGATATGGAAATGTTATGGCAAGTCGAGGGTCAGTAATACCTTTATGGGTTGAACAAATTAAATCTGGTAAAGATATTACGATTACTGACCCAAATATGACGCGATTCATGATGACCTTAGAGGATGCTGTTGATTTGGTTTTATATGCTTTTGAACATGGAAAAAATGGGGACTTATTCGTTCAGAAAGCTCCTGCAGCAACTCTAGATGTATTGTCTAAATCACTTATTGATTTATATAAAAGTAAAGTAAAAATTCGTGTTATAGGAACACGTCATGGGGAAAAATTGTATGAATCTTTGGTAACTAGAGAAGAAATGGCAAAGGCCGAAGACGTAGGTAATTATTATAGAATTCCGTGTGATGAGCGTGATTTAAATTATAATAAATACGTTATCGAAGGTGAAGAAAAAGTTTCTAAATATATTGATTATCATTCTCATAATACTGATCAATTAAATATAAGTGAAATGACAAACTTATTACTTAAGCTGCAAATGATAAAGAAAGAAGTAGATTCAATAAACTAGGAGTAAAAGATATAGAGGTAAATTATAGGTTATTATGAATATATTAGTTTTAGGAGCAACAGGAATGGCTGGACATACTGTAGCATTATATTTTAAAGAAAAAGGATATAATGTAGTCTCTTATTCCAGAACTCCATTTTTGTATTGTGATAATATTATCGGAGATGTCTTTGAAACTGAAAAGTTTAAATCGATGTTATTTGGAGAAAACTTTGATGTTGTGATTAATTGTATTGGTATATTAAATCAAGATGCAGAAAATTATCCTTCGAAGGCTGTATATTTAAATAGCTATTTACCGCATTTAATTGCAGATACTTTAAAAGACAGCAAGACAAAGTTAATTCAAATGAGTACAGACTGCGTTTTTGCTGGGAATTCTGGACCTTATTTTGAAAACAGCGTTTGTGATGGGACAAGTCTGTACGATCGCTCAAAGGCTTTAGGTGAAGTAAATGATTTAAAAAACTTAACCTTTAGAAATTCAATTATTGGACCTGATATGAATCATAATGGCATTGGTTTGTTTAATTGGTTTATGAAGCAGAAAGTTTCAATTAATGGTTTTTCGGGGGCGATATGGACTGGCGTAACAACGCTTACTCTGGCAAAGGCAATGGAAAAAGCAATTGCACAAAACTTATGTGGTTTGTATAATTTAGTGAATAATGAAAGTATATCGAAATACGATCTTCTTCAACTTTTTAATAGACATTTTTTCAATAATCAAGTCGTTATTGAAATCGAGGAAAAATTTCAATTGGATAAATCTCTTAGAAATACTCGTAATGACTTTTTGTTTGAAGTACCTTCTTATGATCAAATGGTAAAAGAAATGCATGATTGGATTATTAAGTACAAAGCGCTTTATCCAAATTATTAATTTTATGTTAGCCCTTGAAATTAAATTCCTGACTGGTACAGTTTAGAAAAGTAGTCGATTTTATAAAGAAAAAACATGAATTTTAGGTTATTATATTATAATAGAATAAAAAGTTGGAATTTTATTAAATTTAGTTCGATAAAAAATGTTTTTTGGAACTTTATAGGAGGTGTGTGGTTGGCGTTGTTGATTATTTTGTCAACACCATGGTATATCTCTAAACTTGGTTTGGAGTTGTACGGTATTTTAAGCATTTGGTTAGTTTTTCAAGCTATGATGAGCTTCTTTGATTTCGGACTAGGAGCCACTATCATTAAAGAATTTGCCGGTGCGAAATCAAATAACGAGGGTAATTCTTACAGGTTGGATCTGTTAAAGACAATTGAAATATTTTATTGGGGTATTGCGGCTATTATATTTGCTTTCTTAATCATATTTTCGATTTTTTTTTCAAACCATTGGTTTACATTTGATATTAGTAAGAATATTAATATAGTTCATATTATGTTATTGATGAGCTGTACTTTGTTCTTTCAGTTTCCCAATGTTTTGTACTTAAATGGATTAATAGGTTTGCAGAATCATAAACTTATGAATATTCTTCAGATTTCTGGAAATACTCTGAGATATGGTATGGGATCGTTGATTTTATTTTACCATGATGATTTAATTTGGTTCTTTTCAGTTCAAATTATGGTAGCTGTTTTGCAAACGTTTATAGCACGGTTTTTTCTGAGAAGAAGTATTAATTGTACAAATTTATACAAACCTATTTTTAATTTAGGGTTACTTCGCTATTCTGCCAAATTTTCTAGTGGAATGGCATTGACATCTATTGCGGCAGTACTTATTTCTAATATCGATAGAATCGCAATAAGTAAAATACTTCCTGCTTCAGAACTTGGAAAGTATGCAATTGCATTCACAGCAACAGGACTTTTGCAATTAGGTATACAACCTTTTTATAGAGCATTTTTTCCTCGATATTCAGAATTGTTTTCTTTTGGAGATCATGAAAAACTGAAAAATGAGTATTTTTTTAGCAATAAAATGATCGCAATAATCATAATATCTTTAGGAGTTATTTGCTTATTCTTTGCGGAAGATATCTTTCTATCATGGATGAATATTAATGATGGGATTATTCTTAAAACATTTAGGTTTCTAATCCTTGGGATTCTTTGTTCAGGTTTAGGTTGGTTACCTGCGGCTATGCAACAAGCACAAGGATGGACCAGCTTGCATGTGAAGATGATTTTTGGTTCAATTTTAATTGGCTTACCAATAATGCTTTTGGCTATTCATTTTTTCGGAATTATTGGTGGTACAGTAGTTTGGTTAATTCATGGTATTTCGGATATTACTTTAGGATTATGGTTAATGCATAGACGTATTTTTAAAGGAGAATTGACAAAGTGGTATCGGACAGTTATTGTACCTCCCGTTTTAATTACAGTTCCTATTACATATGCATCTTTTTTATTAAAACCGCATGACCTAGGTCGATTTGAGAATTTAACGTGGATTATTGTTACAGGAATTATCTTGATTTTTACCTCTTTTTGTTATAGTTTAAAAAGGGCGTAAATTTTTAGTGTTCTTTAGGTAATAAATCATAGTCAAATTCAAGTTTAGTTTTTAAAATTATTTAATTTTGAAGATTTTATTAGTTTTTCTGTTTATAATTAGTAAATGTTTGTATGTCTTAAACGTAACTTTAATGAAGTAAGTTGAAACGGCAGTATTAAAAAAATAAAAATACAAACTCATGTTTGTATAAAAACGTGTAGAAATAATAAAAAAAAATTTATGCCAGATAAAAAAGACAATATTCATTTTACAGTTATTATTCCAACTAAAGATAGAGCTCAATATTTGAAGCAGACACTTAAAACATGTACTAATCAAGATTATGAGAATCTTGAGATCATCATTTCCGATGATGGTAGTTTGGATAATAGTCGTGAAATTGTTGAAGAGATCGCAAAAAAGGATCCTAGAGTTCGTTTAATATCCCCAGGAGCAGGTGTTGGAATGTTGGATAATTTTGAATTTGCTTTGAATCATGTACAACCTGGTTTTGTTATCGCTTTAGGTGGCGATGATGGGCTAATGCCAAATAGTATTGTGCGAATGCGTGATATTATACTTGAAACTGGAACAGAATTATTGACTTGGCCTACTTCTACATATTTTTATCCTAAAACAAAAATGGAGAATGGTCAATTAATTCTGCATTTGAGAAAAGGTAAGTTTACTTCTGGTATAAAAATGATTAAATCGAAGGATTTTCTGGAAAGACAATCTAATAACTTATTTTATATTTCAGATATAGAATCACCAATGATTTATGTGAAAAGTGTTGTATCTACTAATTTAATTGAAAAAGTAAAGAGCCGTTCGAGCGAGGGAAGGTTTTATTCTTGCTCTACTCCTGACGGTTATTCTGGAATCGTATTAGCAGGGGAAGTTGAAGAGTATGTTTATTCTGGCGAACCTTTGTCAATTCATGGAGTGTCACCTACGTCTCAAGGACTAGGATATTTAACTAAGTCTGAAGAGGCAAAAAAAAATTCAGAAGATTTTTTTAAAAAAACAACACATAAGCCTATGCATGCTGAATTGGGTTCACAACCTTATTCTCCCTTAATTTCTCTTATGACAGCTGATTTTTTGTTGACGGCTCGTGATCTTCCAGGATGGAATGGAGAGTTTTCTCCGATCGATTATAAAAAGTTACTGTCTATAGCCTTAACAGAAATAGAAGATGGTTTATTTCCAGAAGATAGAGTTTTACGAGAGTTAAATATTTTATACAAAATTGCCGAATATCATAATTTGAAAGAATTTTTCACTGGAAAATTAAAAAAATCTAAAAAAAATCGTAGACGACCACTTGAAGGAAATGCCATTAGTCCAAGATTACTCTATCTTGATGCTCTTGAATATAAGGTTTATAATGTTTTTGAGGCTTCGTATGTCGCAAATTATATTCATCAGATTGTGCCAAGATTGAGTTTTAAGATGTTTCGAAAAATGCTAGTCAATTCGTTTAAATACAGGATATTGTCTTTTAGAAAAGGGGAGCGATTGCCTAGCGAATTTTTAAATGAATAAAGATATAATTTGTAGTTTATTTAAATTTAAATAGAATTAATGTTTTTACTCTTTATACCTATTTTTGTAACAATAATTTTTTACTTTTTTTACATTTCTATGTTAAAAAAAGTAAATGGCGAAGGTTTATTTTGTGATTTAGGTTTTGTGTATTGTTCATTGTTGGTGATCTATACAATTGTCCCCGGGCTTGTTTTGGTTTACGGATTAACCAAACCAGGAGATCCTATTGCTGTTATGTTGGACACTATGTCCATTACAGCAACCGACTTAAGTATTCATCTATGGAGACATTTTTTATTTTTATTTTGTTTTTCAATTGGGTATTTTACGTTTAGAGGCAAAGAAAAATTTAAGTGTGTAGAAATAAAGAGCTCTATGCATTTTTCAATAATAACTTTAATTGTTACTATTGTCACTTGTTTGTTTTTCTTGAGCGTATTATCTTCACCAGTTGAAACCTATTATGATAATTATACTCGTTACGATCATTTAGCGGTACCCTTGAGGAAAATTGTTTCAGTTTTAATTAGGTTTAAAGGTGGTTTTTATGTTATTGTGATTACGTTAATGTTCTTAAATTTTAAGAAATACAAATGGATCATATTTATATCTGTTATATTAATATGTATTTATGAATTACTCTATTCACATGGTTCAAGAATATATATTTTTATCATTTTATTGCAAGTTTTTTTCCTGTACAATTATATCGTTGAAGTAATAAGTATTAAAAAGTTAATTACTTATGCTTTTTTTTTACTAGCTTTTTTTTCGATTGTTGAAATAATACGTTTGTTGGACGGAAGTGTAGAAAACACCAAAGAAGTTATTTCTGGCGAGGGAATTAAACCTCCAGGGGAATTAGGCGCTTTATTTATAACCAGTTTTCATCTTTATTCTGAAAGAAAACAAGGAACGCTTCCTAAAGCGGAATGGTCAATGTTTTTTTACGATTTAATCTCTCCATTCAGTTTTAATTCTGATACTAGTTTAAACCCAATGTATTGGTATGCTAAGTATTATTTTCCGGAGTCTATAGTGCCCCCTTTTACTATTGGCCCCATAGCAGAGAGTGCTATCTGGGGAGGAGAAATTGATCTTTTTTTTCGAGGTTTAATAAATGGGGTATATTTTGCTTTTATTGTCAAATGGTTTTTAAGAAGAAGAGATAAGTGGTGGGCTATTGCAACATATGCTTTTCTGTTCTCGTATTCAATTATTACATTAAAGTATTCTGTGTTTTTCTATTTAACACCTGTCTTTAAGGATCTTTTACCTACTTTGGTTATTGTAGGGATTTTAATCAAGCTTTTTAAACGTGATCAAAATAAAAAATTGGAAATTAAATAATATAAATTTAAATATGAAAGTATTAACAATAGTAGGAACTCGTCCTGAAATAATTAAATTGAGTAGAGTGATATGTGAACTTGATAAATTTGTTGATCATGTTTTAGTACATACTGGACAAAATTATGATTATGAATTAAACGAAATTTTTTTTAAGGATTTGGAAATTCGCAAACCTGACTATTTTTTAAATTCTGTTGGAGATAGTCTGGCTCAAACTATTGGAAATATTATAACTAATATTGATGGAGTATTGTTGAAAGAGCAACCAGATGCAATTGTTCTTCTAGGAGATACTAATAGTTGTTTATCTGCAATAGCAGCAAAAAGAAGAAAGATTCCAATTTTTCATTTGGAAGCTGGTAATCGTTGTTTTGATCAGAGAGTTCCTGAGGAAATTAATAGAAAAATTGTCGACCATTTAAGTGATATTAATTTAGTATATACAGAACATGCTAGAAGGTATTTATTAGATGAAGGTTTTAAACCAGAAATGATTATCAAGACTGGCTCCCCTATGAAAGAAGTGTTGAGCTACTATAGAAAACAGATAGATAATTCTAATGTGCTGATAGATTTGAAGTTAAATAAAAATGAATATTTTATAGTTAGTTCACACAGAGAAGAAAACGTTGACAATGAAGTGAATTTTCTAAATTTTTTGAATTCGTTAAATGCAATTGCAATTAAATTTGGGAAGCCGGTAATTGTTTCAACTCATCCTAGAACAAGAAAAAGATTAAATGAAGTTAAAGATTTAAGCTTGAATGAGAATATTAAATTTCTTAATCCTTTAGGTTTTTTCGATTATATCAAAATTCAGCAAAATTCGGCATGCGTTATTTCGGATAGCGGAACAATTACGGAGGAATCTTCTATATTAAATTTTCCCGCTGTAACAATTAGACAAGCACATGAAAGACCTGAAGGAATGGATGTAGGGACTCTTGTAATGTGTGGTTTAGAATCTGATAAGGTAATAAATGCTATTAATTTAGTGACAAGTCAACATAAAGAGAATGCTGATAATATTAAATTAGTTGAAGATTATAATGTTGATAGTGTCTCTACAAAAGTTTTGAGAATAATATATAGTTATACTGATTACGTAAATAAAAAAGTTTGGTTTAAGTCTTAACAGCTTTTTTTTATTGTTCACAACTTTTCTTTTATCAATTATTAAACCCAAAATATCTTCATAATGAATGTAATTATTGACTTAATAGCTTTTTCTCTTCAAAAATCAGGAGGTGTTTCAGTTTATTGGTATGAAATAATTAACAGGATGTTAATCCAATCAGATAGTGAGCATTTATTTATTGAGGAAAATGGCAAGAAAGAAAATATTTTTAGAAAGGAATTAAAAATTCAAGAAAATCATTTTATTAATGAGAAAACTAAACTATCCAATTATTTTTCTAGATATCGAGAAATCAATTTAAAAATAAGTAATAAGGATTTTATTTTTCATTCTACATATTATAGAACTTTAACTAAAGTTGTAAAGAAGAGGAATAACGTTAAAGAGGTTGTAACTGTTCATGATTTTACTTATGAGTATTTTAGTAAAGGTCTAAAAAAATGGGTTCATTGCTATCAAAAGAAAAAAGCCATTAATGCAGCTGATGTTGTAATATGTATATCAGAAAACACCAAAAAAGATTTGTTGTATTTCTATCCACAATTTTCAAGTAAAGAAATAAGGGTTGTTTATAATGGTGTTTCTTTGGATTATTTTAAAATACCAGAATTAATAAGAGAAAATAATAATTCTTCTTTTTTTTTATTTGTTGGTTCAAGAGCTAAATATAAAAATTTTGATTTCACTGTAAAAGCCCTTGCTCAAACAAAAGATTTTTCGTTGAAGATTGTGGGTGGTGATTTAAATGATAGTGAAATATTGATGTTAAATGAATTAATTCCTGATCGTTGGGAATTACATATAAACATAGAGAATAAAGAGTTAAATGTGCTATATAATACCGCTTTTGCTTTACTTTATCCCTCATCCTATGAGGGTTTTGGTATTCCTTTATTAGAAGCTATGAAGGCGGGATGCCCGTTTATTGCATATAATAATTCTTCAATTCCTGAGGTTGCTGGTAATGCAGGTGTTTTAATAGATCAATTAAAAATTTCTCTTTTTAATGAAGCTGTATTACATATTGAAAAAAACAGAATAGCAATAATAAAAAAAGGCTTTGATCAAGTTGGTAATTTTTCTTGGGAAAAATGCTATCAAGAAACCTTGCAAGTTTATCTAGATTTAAATAGATCATAATATATAATTTAATATAAAATAAGAAAAAGCAAAATGAAAACAAAAAAAAGAGTTGTCATCTTAGGCGGTGGGGGCTTTATAGGTGGCCACCTTGGAAAAAGATTGAAAGATGAAGGTTGTTATGTGAGAATCGCAGATATCAAAAATCATGAGTATTTTGATCATCAAGAAATTTGTAATGAATTTATTTTAGCGGATTTACGTGATCCTAAAGCTGTTGAACTGGTTATAGGTGAAGGATATGACGTGGTTTATCAATTGGCTGCAGATATGGGGGGAGCAGGTTATATTTTTACAGGCGACAATGATGCTAATGTAATGCATAATTCAGCACTAATCAATCTGAATGTGGTTCATGAGTGTGTTAAGAAAAACATTAAAAAGGTGTTTTATTCATCTTCGGCCTGTATGTATCCAGAACACAATCAATTGGATCCAGAAAATCCGAATTGTGAAGAATCTTCGGCTTATCCAGCAAATCCAGATTCAGAGTATGGATGGGAAAAATTATTTAGTGAGCGTTTGTATTTTGCTTTTAATAGGAATTATAAATTAGATGTAAGAGTAGCTAGATTTCATAATATTTTTGGTCCACAGGGGACTTGGATGGGTGGAAAAGAAAAAGCACCTGCCGCAATGTCCAGAAAAGCGTCTGAAACAGCTGTAGGAAGTTCTTTTGAAGTATGGGGTGATGGACTACAAACTAGAAGTTTTCTTTATGTTGATGAATGTGTTGAGGCAGTTCTGAGGATGATGGAAAGTGATTTCTTAGGCCCCGTAAATATTGGGTCAGATGAAATGGTTACGATTAATCAATTAGCTGAAATGGCAATAAAAATTAGCGGTAAAAATATTGCAATTAAAAACATTGCAGGAGAAGAGTTTATTCAAAAATATGGATTTAAATGTCCTGAGGGAGTACGAGGTCGTAATTCTGACAATAAATTGTATGAAGAGAAAATTGGTTGGAGGGTATCAGAATCACTTGAAAAAGGAATGATAAAAACTTTTACATGGATCAATGAACAAGTTGAAAAGTCTAAAAAATAATAATAGTAAAAAGAAAGAATTCTAAATAAATTTATTTAGAATTCTTTCTTTTTTATAAATCAATACTTTTTTGGAAGTATAAAATTGAATAATGAATAATAAGATCTTAATTTTTAATCATATATTTTGGCCGGATAAAATTAATACAGCTAGACATATTTCTGAGCTTTCAGAAGAATTAGTTGCTAGAGGTTGGGACGTGACCGCAATGGTAGGTAACAGATATTATGTAGATCATAAAAATATAATTACGCCAAAACAAGGTGTTTGGAATGGGGTAAAATATAGAAGAATTTATATACCGCCTTTCAATCAAAAAAAGAATATTCAAAGATTACTTACTTCATTTTGGTTGATTTTATCTTGGATTGTTAAATTGCCCTTTATAGGACGTTATGATGCAATTATCATTGGTACGAATCCTCCTTTTGTTTATTTGTTAGTACCCTTTATTAAATTATTCAAAAGAAAGACTAAAATTTTAATGTGGGGCTTTGATTTATATCCAGAGGCAATTATTGTGTCAAAAGGAAAATCATTTAGTTTTTCGGGAAAAGTATTAAAAAGTATTGCGAAATTTTGCTATGGAAAGTTAGATGTAATTGTAGATATTGGTCCGTGTATGAGGGATATCTATAGACAGTATAATCATTCAGTAAAAGAAGAAACTTTGCCGCCTTGGTCTTTCGTAGAGCCAATTGAAATGTTACAACCCCACATTGAAACACGTAAAAAGTTGTTTAAAAATGCAAACCTGACTTTGTTGTATACTGGAACAATTGGTAATGCTCATGAATTTGACAATTTTTTGCAACTTGCAAGAGAATTAAACAAAAGGAATGCTTCTGTAGGTTTTTGTTTTGCTGGATTTGGAAACCGATTTGAAGATTTAAAGTCTCAAGTTGATGAAAATGATACAAATATAAGTTTTGGAGGTTTCGTTGAAACAGATCTAGAGCTAGAAGAAAGATTATCATCGGCAGATTTGATGTTAATCAGTTTAAAAGAGGATTGGACTGGTATTTCTGTTCCATCCAAATATTTTTCAGCATTGGCGATAGGAAAAGCAGTACTTTTTTCTGGGGCTCAGAATTCTGCTCTCTGTATTTGGACTAGCAAATACAATTTAGGTTTTCATTTAGAAAAATCTAATCTTAACGAGGTAGCTAATGTTTTATGTGATATCGCGAATAATCCGGAAATGATCTCCAAAATGAAAGAAAATTCATTTCGAATTTATCAAGATTGTTTTTCCAAAAAAGTAATTTGTGATAAATGGTCTGTTCTTTTAAAAAAGACTATCAACGATTTGTAATTTTTTTAAGAAAAAAGTTCTTTAGTGTTTATTATGGAGAAAGTATTAGTTACAGGAGCAAATGGCTTTTTGGGCAAATTGATTTTTATTAAGTTATCGATCGCGAATGATCTTTTTAGTTTGTCCAGAACATCTGGGGATTACTTGGTTTCTTTAGAAAATGATATCCCTATTTTTAATCAGAATTTTGGATTAGTTATTCATGCTGCAGGAAAAGCACATTCTGTGCCTAAAACGGATGCTGAGAAAAAACAGTTTCATGAAGTGAATGTCGTAGGTACTGAAAATTTATTGAAAGGATTAGAAAAAGTTGGTGCTCCAAAGCAATTCGTTTTTATCAGTTCAGTTTCCGTATATGGTCAAGAAAGTGGTGATAAAATCAACGAAGAATATCCGCTACAAGCTAAGGATCCTTATGGTTTTAGCAAAATAAAGGCAGAGAAATTAATAACAAAATGGTGTAAACAAAATAATGTGGTTTGCACTATTTTGCGTTTACCACTATTGGTAGGTGAAAACCCTCCAGGTAACCTAGGGGCAATGATAAAGGCAATTGATAAAGGATATTATTTTAATATTGGAGGTGGAAAAGCGAGGAAAAGTATGGTACTAGCGGAAGATGTAGCTTCCTTTATCCCTAAAGTTGCCCTTGTTGGGGGAATATATAATCTGACCGATGGACATCACCCTGATTTTGATGAACTAAGTAATGCAATTTCAAAACAAAAAAATAAAAAGAAACCTTATAATTTGCCTTTGTTTATTGCTAAAGTAATGGGACATGTAGGTGATTTATTGGGTAATAAAGTACCAATTAATTCCTTAAAAATTAAAAAAATAACTTCAGATTTGACGTTTGATGATGCAAAAGCAAGAGAAATTGCAGGATGGGAGTCACAAGAAGTTTTAGATTGGTTTAAGGTTTAAAATTGTTTAAAGTTTCAAGTCAATAGTCAGGTGTTTAAAGTTTTTTGGTATTTTAATAAGAATTGAGAATGTATAAGATATTATAATTAAAGATTACAATGATAGAAAATAACAAAAGCACCTACGTCCTAATCATGGCTGGTGGCGTGGGCAGTCGGTTTTGGCCTAAAAGCCGCAACCACTTTCCCAAGCAGTTTATTGATTTTCTGGGCACAGGAAAATCGTTATTGCAATTAACTTATGAGCGATTTGAGAAAATATGTCCTAAAGAAAATATTTTTATACTGAGTAATAAACAGTATTTGGGTTTGATACAAGAACAATTGGTGGGGATTCCTGTTGCTAATATTTTATTAGAGCCGAGTCGCAACAATACAGCACCTTGTATTGCCTATGCCTCCTACAAAATTTTGAAACAAAATCCAGATGCCAATATAGTGGTGGCACCATCGGATCATTTGATTTTGAAGGAAACTGAATTTTTGGATAAAATTTCGCAGGCTTTGCATTATACCGCAACAAACGATGCATTGGTGACTTTGGGAATTAGCCCAACACGAGCGGATACGGGTTATGGGTATATCAATTTCCAGAAAGAAGGGATTGATGGCGTTCATAAAGTAGCTTGTTTTCTTGAAAAACCTATTCTCGAAAAAGCCCAAGAATATATCGCTAGCGGAGCATATTTGTGGAATGCAGGAATTTTTATTTGGCGTGCCCAAAGTATTCAAAACGCTTTTAAACAACATGCAATCGAAATACATGAATTATTCATTCAAGGAAATGATGTCTATAATACCAATTCAGAAGTAGCATTTATAACGGAAAACTATCCTAAAAGCCCGAATATTTCTATAGATTATGCTATTTTAGAAAAGGCTACCAATGTTTACACCATTCCTGCCGATATCGGTTGGTCAGATCTGGGTACTTGGGCTTCCCTGCATGAAATAGCCGACAAAGATGCTTTTAATAACTCGGTTACCGTTTCTCAAAAGCATTTAAGCAACACTACGAATTGCTTAATACAAGTGCCAAAAGGAAAAGGGGTAGTTATAGACGGGCTTGAAAATTATATTATTGTTGATGATGCCAATGTGTTATTAATTTATCCTAAAGAGAAAGAACAAGAAATTAAACAAGTATCAATGCAAATGACTGAAAATTTCGGTATTGATTTTCAGTAAAAAAAAGTGATAATTAATAAAGTTGAATGTAAATGAAAACTACCATATTTAATCAAATAAATGAATCCTTAAAACAAGAGGGATTTACAATAGCAAACTATGATAACAATCGCCCTTGGGGCGGTTTTTTTGTTATTGACGAAAATCAAGCACAGCAATTTGCCAACCACTATTTTGAAGGATTGGATGTAGCATCTCTTAAGATATCTGGAAAATTGAGTCCAAAAATATTGTTAGTAGCGCCTCATCAACGATTATCCTGGCAATACCATCACCGTAGGGCTGAGATATGGCGGTTAATTGATGGAGAAGCAGGTGTTATTCGCAGTGAAGATGATGTACAAGGACAACTTGAAGTATTAAAAAAAGGCGATACGATTACTTTACAGCAAGGAGAACGCCATCGTTTAGTAGGGCTTGAAGATTGGAGTGTTATTGCTGAAATTTGGCAACATACCGATGTGGAAAATCCATCTGATGAGAATGATATTGTGCGGGTTCAGGATGATTTTGGGAGATAGGAGATAAAATAACCACAAGAGTATTCATTGTACTAAACCATTAGGTGTAATTAGATATTGATAAAAATTTCCGTAAGTTCGAGTGATCCCGCTTTTGGGTGGGATTATATCGATAATTAGAAAATTAGTACTAAAATCGGTTCTCGATACACGTCACTTCGAGTGCGAAGCGTATCGAGAAGCTTTGTTCCGTTTTACTTCACAAAAATACTCAAACTGAGGTTTTAAATAGTTGGACCCTACGGGTTATTATTATTATTAGCTTTTAGATTATAATTATTGACAGCGGTTTTCCAAAAATAAATAAAAAATACTTTTTCACTATAAAAATGCAATACTTACTAATTACTGTTGTTTTATTCCTACTGGAATTGCTTTATTTCAAAGTAGCTGATCGGTACAACATCGTGGACAAACCCAATCATCGGTCAGCACATACTGAAATTACGCTTAGAGGAGGCGGTATCATTTTTTGGTTTGCGGCTTTACTTTATTTTGCACAGCACCTCCAAAATAATTGCTTTTTTTTTACAGGAATTACTTTGGTAACTGTCGTTAGTTTTTGGGATGACATTCAGAGTTTGTCTAATAAAATTAGAATTTCGGTTCATTTTCTCGCCATCAGCGTAATTTTTTACGATTTAGGTGTTTTTAATTCTGTTCCCGTTTTAGGAATTGTATTCGCTTATATTCTAGCCATAGGTTTGATTAATGCGTATAATTTCATGGATGGTATCAATGGTATAACGGGATTGTATACTTTGGTGGTGATGGGGTCATTGTTGTATGTGAATCAAAATATCCAGGTATTTATTGATGGTGCTTTTATACTATATGCGATGCTTGCTAGTTTGGTTTTTCTATTTTTTAATTATAGAAAAAGGGCCAAATGTTTTGCCGGAGATGTGGGCAGTATTGCGATTGCTTTTTGGGTAATTTATCTGGTTTTGAAACTTATTCTGGTCACAAATTCTTTGGTTTGGCTTTTATTTTTAGCGGTTTATGGAGTTGATGCTATTTGTACGATCCTGCACCGATTGTATTTAAAACACAATATTTTCGAGGCACATCGGTTGCATTTCTATCAGGTTTTGAGTAATGAATATAAAATTCAACACCGATTGATCGCGGCGTTTTATGGTATAGTTCAGGTTATTGTTTCGGTAATGGTACTTGGTTTGTATCAGAACGTTTCGGATTTTATTTTGTTTGGGCTTGTTATTGTGCCATTGCTGCTTATTTATTGTGTGAAATTTTATTTGTTGCATAAAAATATAAAACAGTAAACTGTTAATTTGGTTAGAGAGAATGAGATGAGTTTTTACTTTTTATCTCACTTCACTTTAATTATAAGTGATCGTTGTTTAACTTTTTCTTTTGCCTTGATGCAAAAAAAACAAAAGATCAAGCCTACAAATCAAAAGCGTAAAAACGGTTGTATTTATTTACCTGACTGCCACTGGCAGTCCTCCTTTTAATTTTAAATGTTGTTTTTTATGCTTTTTATTTAAGGGCGGTGAAAAGGAGTGGAGAGCGAGGATGTTTTGTGTATATATAGATGTTCTTTTCTTTTTTGCTTGATCAAAAAAGAAACA
>NZ_RYDK01000002.1:0-167823 GCF_003970375.1 Flavobacterium sp. ZB4P23 | reverse complement strand
TGAAAAGGAGTGGAGAGCGAGGATGTTTTGTGTATATATAGATGTTCTTTTCTTTTTTGCTTGATCAAAAAAGAAACAAAAAAATCAAGCCTGAAAATCCAAAGCGTAAAAACGGTTGTATTTATTTACCTGACTGCCACTGGCAGTCCTCCTTTTAATTTCAAATGTTGTTTTTTATGCTTTTTATTTAAGGGGGAAAAGGAGTGGAGAGCGAGGATGTTTTGTGTATATATAGATGTTCTTTTCTTTTTTGCTTGATCAAAAAAGAAACAAAAAAATCAAGCCTGAAAATCAAAAGCGTAAAAACTACCTCAAAGTGCCGTTCCGCAGCCCGAGCCGTTCGTCCTTCGTCCTCAACTCGCGGACTGCTGCCACTTTACTTTTTCGTTGTTTTTTTATGCTTTTTATTTAAGGGCGGGGGGAAGAGTTTTTAGATGAACGTTTGTTGGTGTTATTATTATTGAAGGTTTTTTTTCTTTTCGCTCACTTAACTTTTATTACAAGTGGTGTTTGCTTCGCCTGTTCGCTTCGCTCGAGTGTCTGAATCTTCGATTTGCCTTGATGCAAAAGAAACAAAAAATTATTCACGGGTTGTTATCGTTTTTTAGTATTCATGACCCGAGCCTAAAAGGCGAACAGATGAAATAATCTTCGATTTCAAGCTTGCAAATCAAAAGCGTAAAAACGGTTGTATTTATTTACCTGACTGCCACTGGCAGTCCTCCTTTTAATTTCAAATGTTGTTTTTTTTATGCTTTTTATTTAAGGACAATTAAGGAGTGGTAACAAGAGTGTTCAGGGTTCAGTTTGAAGGTATCTGCAGTCGAGTTAAGGAATTATGAAGTATTAGGTGATTGACTGCGCTCGAACTGATACCAGGACTATTTTATAATGACAAAATATTATATACATGAAACCTAAAATAATTGCAGGAGGAAATTTTTCGGGTCACCGCGGTACGGTATCCTACGTCAATGATTTTAGTTTTAATGGAATTGAACGATTTTATATTATCAGCAATTCTGATGCGCATCCTGTGCGTGCTTGGCAAGGACATAAATTAGACTCCAAAAATTTTTATTGTTTGAGTGGTTCTTTCAGGATTCATTATGTAAAAATTGATGACTGGGAACATCCATCTAAAGATTTAACAATTGAGACCGTTACTTTATTAGCGTCAGAAAGTAAAATGCTGCATATTCCGGCTGGTTATGCCAATGCTATTGAATCCCTAGAATCCCATTCGAAACTATTATCGTTTTCGACTTTACCATTGCACAATGTTAGTGATGATGATGTTCGTTACGAAGCCAATTATTGGAAACTCAATGAGTAAAAATCGAATTTTTTTATCATTGTCTCAGCGAAGTGGTTTTGAAGAACGGTATATCCAAGAAGCTTTAGAAACACATTGGATTACTACTGGAGGACCTCATGTTGATGCTTTTGAGCAGGCCCTTGAAAATTACTTAAGAAATGAAACTCATGTCGGAGCTTTAAATTCTGGTACAGCAGCGATACATTTAGGTCTGATTTTATTAGGAGTTCAGTCAGGAGATGAAGTGCTTTGTCAGAGTATGACTTTTTCGGCTTCGGCTAATCCTATATTGTATCAAGGGGCAATTCCTGTTTTTATTGACAGTGAAACGGACACCTGGAATCTATGCCCGATTGCCTTAGAAGAAGCTATTGTAGACCGAATTGCTACAGGAAAAACGCCTAAAGCGATTATTGCCGTGCATTTGTATGGTGTGCCGTATCAAATTGATGAAATTAGAACAATAGCGGATAAATATGGTATTCCAATTCTGGAAGACAGTGCGGAGGCTTTGGGAAGTTCTTATAAAGGTCAGAAGTGCGGTACTTTTGGGGATATAGGGGTTTTATCTTTTAATGGGAATAAAATCATTACCACTTCCGGAGGTGGTGCTATTGTAACTCCAACGAAGGAGTTTAAAGACAGAGCTGTGTTTTTTGCGACCCAGTCGAGAGATGATACTCCTCATTACCAGCACAGTGAAATAGGGTATAATTATAGAATGAGTAATATTTGTGCTGGTATCGGCCGCGGTCAAATGGAAGTTTTAGACGATCATGTGGCTTTGCGAAGAAAAATGCATGCTTTTTATGTCGATTTATTCAAGGATATTGCAGCAGTAACCGTTTTTGAAGCTCCAAAAGATGATTATTTTGCTAATTACTGGCTGAGTTCCATTGTGGTGGAACCTGATGCAGCGAAAGGAATTGATAGAGAAGCTTTGCGTTTGGCTTTCGAGCAAGCCAATATTGAATGTCGTCCTCTGTGGAAACCAATGCATTTACAGCCTATTTTTGAGAAGTACCCATACTATGGAAGTACAGTTGCTGAAACTTTATTTGAAAAGGGGTTGTGTCTGCCTTCCGGTTCTAATTTGACGAATGTAGACAGGGAGCGGATTTCGGCAGTTGTCCATGCTTTTTTTAAACAACGTAACTAATTTCTAAATAAAAATTTCACGCAGATTGGCGCAGATTAAAAAAGTGCAGAGTAGCGCCTATTTTTTAAAGATTTTAAAGAATCTGCGAAAATCGGCGTGGAGCTAGATCAGCGATTATCGGCGTGTAAAAATATCCAGATATCCCCGTAAATAAAACATTGTTAAGTGGTACAATATTAAGTACATTTTTTTGTACATTTGTAAAAAAAATAATAAATTATGAAAGCGATAACAATTTCAGCATTAAGAAAAGGGATGAAAGAATACTTTGATTATGTTTCTCAATCGATGGAAGTAATTGTAGTTCCTAGAAATAAAGAGAATGAAGCGGTTGTCATTATGTCAATTCAAGAATATAATTCACTTTTGGAAACAGAGCATCTGTTATCCACCAAGAGTAATAGGAATAGACTTCAAGAATCTATTGGTCAACTAAAGGAAGGAGAAACAATTCCCTATTCATTAGATTAATAGAATTTACAAAATCATGAAATCGCAATGATTCTAAATCACAAACTGGAATGAAGAATGGCGATTCCTCCCGACAGCTATCGAGAAAGACAAAAACAAATATTATCTTCATATGAATATCGAATTTACAAGTCATGGTTGGGAAGATTTTACCTATTGGATAGAAAATGATGCTGATGTACTTGATAAAATTAAAGAGTTAATAAAATCAATTAAGCAAAATTGTTTTAAAGGGATTGGAAAACCAGAACCTTTAAAGTTTGGGTTAAAAGGATTTTGGTCAAGAAGAATTACAGGTGAACATAGATTAGTTTATTCCATAAAAGGAACAAAAGGAATTGATCAAAAATGTATTATTATTCAATGTAGATTTCATTATGATGACAAATAATACGTTCTATTTGCAACTGCCAATAAAATAATTTCAAAAATAATTATAGGAGGAAATCATTCTGATACTAGAGGTACCCTTCGATTTAATAATTCTTTTGATTCAACGGCTATAAAAAGAATTTATCTCATAGAAAATAGCGAAACCACATTTGTTCGTGGGTGGTAAGGACACCGCACAGAGCAACGGTGGTTTTCTGTTGTACAAGGTAGTTTTAAAATTGAATTGATTGCCATTGATAATTGGGAGAATCCTTCCAAAAGGTTAAAATCACTCTCTTTTATTATAAATAAATGCTGAAACACTTGATATTCTCTATATTCCTCAAGGGTACGTAAGTAGTATTCAAGCACTCAAGGAAGGAGCAAAATTATTGGTCATGGGAGATTATTTGTTAGGAGAAATTCAAGATGAATATCGATTT
The DNA here is from genome assembly GCF_003970375.1 of Flavobacterium sp. ZB4P23. Lineage (NCBI taxonomy): Bacteria > Pseudomonadati > Bacteroidota > Flavobacteriia > Flavobacteriales > Flavobacteriaceae > Flavobacterium > Flavobacterium sp. ZB4P23. Next base: position 164,060 of record NZ_RYDK01000002.1, on the reverse strand, counting down.
GATATTGATTGTTTTAAATAGAAAAATTTCACGCCGATGCGTTAAAAAAATTTCACGCAGATTGGCGCAGATTAAAAAAATCTATACAATTATGGAATTTGATTCCGTAATTGTATAGATTTGTAGAATGATACGTAGAGAAGCAGAAAAAGAAATTATAGCTTTGGCAAAGCAGTTTAAAGCAGTTGCCGTGGTTGGACCGAGACAGTCTGGTAAGACTACCTTGGTACGGTGGATTTTTAAAGACAAGGAGTATGTGAGTTTTGAAAATCCCGACATTCGTTTGTTTGCTATTGAAGACCCAAGAGGCTTTTTGTCAAACTATCCCAATGGAGCAATATTTGATGAGGCGCAAAGAGTTCCAGATATTTTTTCCTATTTGCAACAAATCCTTGATGAATCAGTTGTAAAAGGTTTATTTATTATAACGGGTTCAAATAATTTTTTGTTGCAGGAAAGCATATCTCAGAGCTTAGCAGGAAGAGTGGGTTATCTTAATCTGTTACCACTGACTTTGCACGAAATAGGTGATAAGGAGCGTACTATTAGCCAGACTATTTTTAAAGGTTGCTATCCTTCGTTATATAATGACACTGTTGATACTACGCAGTGGTATTCAAATTATATTAGAACATATATTGAGCGAGACGTTAGGCTGATTAAGAATATAACCAATTTGGTGGTTTTTGAAAAATTCTTGCGATTATGTGCTGGTAGAATTGGTCAGTTGTTGAATATGAATAGTTTGGCGGTAGAAATAGGTGTTGATACAAAGACGATTAGTTCTTGGATTAGTGTTTTGGAAGCTAGTTTTGTAGTGTTCCGTTTACAACCGTATCACTCTAATTTTAACAAAAGAGTTGTAAAAATGCCTAAATTATATTTCTATGATACGGGATTAGCGTCTGCCTTATTGGGAATTCAAAATAGTGAGCAAATTGACGTTCATCCATTTAGAGGTGCGCTTTTTGAAAATTTGATTATTGTTGATTTTCTTAAAAGTAGATTTAATAAAGCCAAGACCAATAACCTTTATTTTTGGAGAGATAATTTAGGGAAAGAAATAGACTTGATTATTGATAATGGGATGGATATAATTCCTATTGAGATAAAATCAGGGCAAACAATAACCATTGATTATTTTAAAGGAGTTGTTTATTGGAATAAACTAGCTCAGAAAGAAGGGGGATATGTGATTTATGGGGGTGACTTGGTTCAAAAAAGGAGCAATTCTATTACGGCAATTCCATTTAGTGCAATAAATTCGATTGAAAATAAACTACTGTAATCTTTTATTGGTTTTAGTAGGATTCGTAATGATATAAAAGAATATCCCACAATGAAAATGGAGTTACCTTTATTGCGAGGTGTTGATTTGGGCTTTGTTCCAAAAATCAAACAATTGTTGGCTATAATCTCTGAATCGGTTCCTTTTATACCTAATGTGAGTAATTTAAGTGATAAAATTGGTATAAATAGAACTACTTTAATGACTTATCTACATTATTTGGAAGAAGTAGGTTTGACCATTAACTTGCAAAAAGAAGCTAAAGGAAGTGTGAAATTGCAAAAACCAGCTAAGATTTATTTAGAAAACACAAATTTAATGTTTACACTTTCTCCTTCAAAAGCTACTATTGGTAACGCTAGAGAGACCTTTTTTGCAAATCAATTGGGGTATAAAAATAAGTTGAGCCATCACGAAAAAACTGATTTTTTTGTAAGTGATTTATATTCTTTTGAAATTGGAGGAAAGGATAAGTCGATGAAACAAATTGAAGGTATCGAAAATTCCTATATCGCCGCAGACGATATTGAGTATGGTTTTCAAAATAAAATTCCATTGTGGTTGTTTGGCTTTCTGTATTAAGTAATAACCCTGGTATAATGTCGTATTTTAAAATCAGGATAAAATCATGTAAAAATTTGATTTAAAGCTGTTTTACTTAAAGTTAATTCTTTTGACTTTACGACTTTTAAACTTTCGACTTACTTACAATTAAATGATAGAATAAATAAAATTACAATTACAAGATGACCATTGAAAAAACAAATATAAAAGATTTAGTACTTATTTCCCCGACAGTTTTTGAAGACTCGAGGGGTTATTTTTTTGAAGCCTACAATGAGGCTCAATTTCATGAACATGGGATTTTCTATCAATTTATACAGGACAATCAGTCTTTCTCCAAACGTGGGGTGATTCGGGGATTGCATTTGCAGATTAATCCTTTTGCACAAGCTAAATTGGTGCGTGTGCTTGAAGGAGAAATCCTTGATGTGGCGGTCGATTTACGCAAAAACTCATCTACTTATGGACAGCATTTTAGTGTGATTTTAAGTGCAACCAATAAAAAACAATTGATGGTTCCCCACGGTTTTGCCCATGGTTTTTCGGTTTTGAGTGAAACTGCTTCGGTGCTATACAAAGTAGATCAATTGTATCATAAGGAGAGCGAAAGAGGGATTAGGTATGATGATCCTACTTTGGCCATTGATTGGCAAGTGAGTCCTGATGAAGTTATTGTTTCTCAAAAGGATTTGGTTTTGCCGAGTTTTGAGGATATTGATTGGGAGTTTTGAAAAGAGAGTTTAAGGTCATATCGAGAGGCAGTTTTAATCGCAATCCTGATAGTAATCAGGAAGCAAAGACATTAAGTAGTTTTGTTTGTGATTTGAAAATCGACCGGTTGATCATAAATTGACTAACTATAAATGTAAAGTATTGATTTTTAGTATTATAAAATAGATGAATTAAAGCTATTATCTTTGTAGAAGTAAATTTTTAAATTTTTCGTTATGATACAGCGCCAAGCCTTACAGTTATTTGATGATAAAAAAGTACGGACTCTTTGGGATTCCGATCAAGAGAAATGGTACTTTTCTATTGTTGATGTAATTGATATTTTGACAGGCACTCCTAATGCAAGAAAATATTGGAGTGTTTTAAAAATGCGTTTAAAAAAAGAGGGAAGTCAGTTGACTACAAATTGTAGTCAACTGAAAATGCAATCTGTCGATGGGAAATATTATAAGACGGATGTCTTCGATACCGAGCAACTTTTTAGGTTAATACAATCGATACCTTCACCAAAAGCTGAACCATTTAAGCTTTGGTTGGCACAGATAGCTTCGGAACGTTTGGATGAAATGCAAGATCCAGAACTCACGATTGACTTGTGAGAAGTTGAAAGTGAGGAGTGAGAAGAGGAAAAGTGAGGAGTGAAAAATTAAAAAGATAAATGAAGAAAATAGTAGTTACTGGTGCTAATGGGCAATTGGGTTCTGAATTAAAGGTGTTGTCTAAAAACTACCCTCAGTTCGAATGGATTTTTGCAGACAGAACGCAAGTGTCCTTGGATAATTTGTCGATTTTACAAAGTCAATTAGAAGAAATTACTCCAGATTTTATATTAAATTGTGGTGCCTATACAGCCGTTGATAAAGCAGAAACAGAACACGAATTAGCGGATATTGTTAATCATTTAGCGGTCGCCATTATTGCTCAATATACGAAAGATCATTCTGTAAAACTAATTCATATTTCTACTGATTACGTTTTTGACGGGACATCAGCTGTCGCATTGAGCGAGGAGGCCCTAACGCAACCTGTTAATGTGTATGGAGTAACCAAAAGAGCGGGAGAGTTAGCTTGTTTGAAAGCAAATCCCGATGCAATTATCATTAGAACTTCATGGGTGTATAGCAGATTTGGAAACAATTTTGTAAAAACCATGCAACGATTATTACAAGAACGAGATACGATCAGTGTGGTTAACGATCAGATTGGTTCGCCTACTTATGCTGCCGATTTAGCTCAGGCTATGATGACTATTGTAACAGCACCAGACTGGATTGCCGGAATCTATAATTATTCGAATGAAGGAGAAATCAGCTGGTATGACTTTGTCCTGGCAATCCAGGATATTGGTGGGTATACTTGTGAAGTGAAAGGAATTCCCTCAGCGGCTTATCCTACACCTGCCAAACGTCCAGCTTTTTCTTTATTGGATAAAAGCAAGATTAAACGAGTTTATGGTATTGTTGTTCCGGATTATAAAGAGAGTTTAGCTGTTTGTATGAAAGGTGGGTTATGAGTTAGGGGTTGTGTAAAATTTCCGTTTTGTCCCACCCCTAAAGGGAGCCGAAAATCCAAAACGTAATTTAAATAAAGCCTGTTAATTTTAAATCGGATTTTGTGTTTCTTTTTTGCTCCCTTTAGGGACAGGGGGAAACAAAAAAGAAACTAACTAAATTTTATTTTTCGCACGCTCTAGGCGAGGGGGAAACAAAAAAGAAACTGACTAAATTTTATTTTTCGCACGCTCTGGGCCAGGGGGAAACAAAAAATAAATTTCGGGAAGTTTTGTTAAAACGAATTAAAAATAAAATCTAAAAATGAAAAAAATACTAATCACCGGTGGGGCCGGTTTTATTGGGTCCCATGTCGTACGGCTTTTTGTAAAGAAGTATCCGCAATATCAAATTGTTAATTTGGATGCACTCACGTATGCTGGGAATCTCGAAAATATTGTTGATATTGAAAAAGCGCCTAACTATACTTTTATAAAAGGAGATATCGTTGATGCGCCATTCATTGATCAATTGTTTGCGGAGCATCAATTTGATGGTGTTTTGCATTTAGCTGCCGAATCTCATGTGGATCGTTCTATAACCGATCCGTTGTCTTTTGTGAAAACAAATGTTATCGGAACGATGAATTTATTGAATGCGGCTAAGGCTACTTGGCAAGGCAATTACGAAGGAAAACGTTTTTACCACATCAGTACCGATGAGGTTTATGGCAGTTTAGGTGCCGAAGGATTGTTTACGGAGACTACTGCGTATGATCCTAATTCTCCGTACTCGGCTTCAAAAGCCAGTTCGGATCATTTTGTCAGAGCGTATGGAGAAACGTATGGCTTGCCTTATGTGTTGACCAATTGTTCCAATAATTACGGGCCGTTTCATTTTCCTGAAAAATTGATTCCATTATTCATCAATAATATCATTCAAAACAAACCCTTACCCGTTTATGGTGACGGGAAATATACCCGCGATTGGCTTTTTGTAGAAGATCATGCGGTAGCCATTGATTTGGTTTTTCATGAAGGAGTTAACCATGATACGTATAATATTGGTGGATTTAACGAATGGCAAAATATTGATTTGGTTAAATTGCTTTGCAAAATAATGGATGAGAAATTAGGAAGGGCATCCGGAACTTCGGAACAATTAATTTCGTACGTAAAAGACCGTCCCGGACATGATTTGCGTTATGCTATTGATGCCAGTAAGATAAACAGAGAATTGGGATGGAAACCATCGGTTACTTTTGAACAAGGATTGGAAAGGACCGTAAATTGGTATTTGGAAAATCCAACCTGGCTGAATAATATTACTTCGGGGGAGTATGCAAATTATTACGAGAAGCAGTATAATTAGTGATCAGTGGTCAGTGGTCATTGTTTAGTGATCATTGTTTAGTGATCAGTTGTCCGTTTTTTTAATTGATGTAGATTTAACTATAGAAAAAACTTCCTTTGTAAGGTATTAGTTAAAAAAATAAATTATTTTAGATTAAAAATTATACCTGTGAAATTTAGTGCCTTTGTGGCAAAAAAATAAAAAATATATGAAAGGAATTATATTAGCCGGAGGTTCCGGGACCCGTTTACATCCGTTAACACTGGCCATGAGCAAACAAATGATGCCGGTTTATGACAAACCCATGATTTATTATCCATTGTCTACTTTGATGATGGCGGGAATCAATGAAATATTAATTATTTCAACTCCTCATGATTTGCCTAATTTCAAAAAATTATTAGGCGATGGGTCTTCAATTGGTTGTCAATTTAGTTATGCGGAGCAGGCCATTCCTAATGGATTAGCGCAAGCTTTTGTTATTGGAGAAGAATTTATAGGGAAAGACAGCGTAGCTTTGGTTTTAGGGGATAATATTTTCTTTGGATCCAATATGGATGAATTGTTGCAATCCAATACCAATCCTAAAGGTGGGGTCGTATTTGCGTATCATGTTTCAGACCCGGAACGATACGGTGTAGTCGAATTTGATGCTGATTTTAAAGCGCTTTCTATTGAAGAGAAACCGTTAGAACCCAAATCAAATTATGCGGTACCCGGTTTGTATTTTTATGATAATTCAGTAGTGGAAATTGCCAAGAATATCAAGCCAAGTGCTAGAGGGGAATATGAAATTACTGATGTAAATAAAGTGTACTTGGAAAAAGGGGCTTTGAAAGTAGGAATTTTAAGCAGAGGTACGGCCTGGCTAGATACCGGTACTTTTAATAGCTTAATGCAGGCGGGACAATTTGTTCAGGTTATTGAAGAGCGTCAAGGATTGAAAGTGGGCTGTATTGAAGAAATTGCGTGGAGACAGGGTTTCATTAGTGAGCAACAATTGAAAGATCTGGCCGAGCCTTTGAGGAAATCAGGTTACGGAGAATACCTGCTGGGATTGCTGAAGCATAAGTTGTAAGCATTTCGGGCGCAGTATTTAGACAAATGATGCAGTACGGGTAGTTATAGCTACAGTCCAAAAACAAAATTTCCGAATAATTTTGGCACAGCGAAAATAGATGAAATAAGGAAGTTGAAAGTTTAAACGTCATAAAGTCAAAAGGAGCATTATTGTAAAAAGTAATTTAATATCAATCTGTTGCGTCATTTTGTTTATTTTTAATACACGACAGTATATAATAGTTGTTACTGAGTTTCCTCTTCCCATTCAAAAAATAATCTGTGAAAATTGGTGTNNNNCTATTTTTAATACACGACAGTATATAATAGTTGTTACTGAGTTTCCTCTTCCCATTCAAAAAATAATCTGTGAAAATTGGTGTAATCTGTGTTAAAAAAGATTTCTTATGTGATTTACTTAAGCCGTTTGAACACAGTTCTTTGGTCTCCTTCCTCTAACATCTATCCAGACAAAACACCTCTATTTTTAATACACGACAGTATATAATAGTTGTTACTGAGTTTCCTCTTCCCATTCAAAAAATAATCTGTTAAAATTGGTGTAATCTGTGTTAAAAAAGATTTCTTATGTGATTTACTTAAGCCGTTTGAACACAGTTCTTTGGTCTCCTTCCTCTAACATCTATCCAGACAAAACACCTCTATTTTTATTGATGACACACAAGGAATAGTCTTTTTGTTCGGCTTAAAAAAAATAGTGCGTGTAAGAAAATGTTTTATTTCATATATTTGACGTGAATATCGTTTAAAGCGCATAACCTAAAACCAATCAATTTTGAACCCGGAAACCAACAGAAATGCAACCCGATTTAATTCTAAATTTTTTTCAAGAATAAACCGAAGGCTGAACATGCATAATTTAGGTTATTTGCCCCGATGGATCATCGTATTAATTGATCTTATGGTGCTTACCACCTCCTTTGTGTTTACTTTTCTGATCTTTAAAGGAACAGGAATGGATTATATTATTACCGACCACAGCACAATTTTAATTGCTGGTTTTTTTGCGACTAATTTGTTTTTCTTTTGGCTTTTCAGAACCTATTCCGGGATCATTAGGCACTCTTCTAATATTGATGCGGTCAAGTTGTTATTTTCACAAATGTCCGTACTGATTGTTTTTTTTATTTTTAATTTTCTTTTCCAAATTTTTTTTAAACAAAAAGCATTCTTAAATACAGCCCTTTTTATCAATATTGTACTTTCTTTTTGTGGCCTGTTTTTATACCGAGTGGTCGTGAAGCAAACGTTTGAGTTATATTTTTCAGAAAAGAACGACAGTAAATTGATACGAACCATAATTTATGGAACCGATGCCAATGCGATTTCGGTAGCGAATGCGCTGAAATTTGAAACACCATCCCGCTTTAAAATAGTCGGGTTTGTAGATAAGAACAATCAAAACGCATCTAAGCGCATGCTGGATTTGCCTATTTTAATCCAAAAGAAAAAGTTGCCTACACTAATGCGTTCTATAGGTGCCGAAAGTGTCATTATAGCGGATAAAAGTTTGTCTAAAGAAGAACAGATTGTGATCGTAGACCAGTGTCTGGAGTATAATTATAAGGTATTTACCGTTCCGCTGATCTCCGATTGGGAAAATCAAAAGGAAATTTCCCAAAAAGTAAAAACCATACAAATTGAAGATTTGTTGGAGCGAAAACCAATAGTGCTGGACAATAAAGCCATATCGAAACAATTAAAGGATAAGGTAGTTTTGATTACTGGTGCAGCAGGTTCTATAGGAAGCGAAATCGTCCGACAAATATTGGTGTTTAATCCTAAGAAAATTATTATTCTGGATCAGGCGGAGACCCCATTGCATCATTTAAAACTGGAAACCGAAAACATCAGTACCACAGTAAAAATATGCACGGTAATTGGAGATGTCAGAAACAGACAGGCTATGGATGAAATCTTTAAAGCCTACCGTCCGCAGGTTGTTTATCATGCTGCAGCTTATAAACATGTGCCGCTGATGGAAGAAAATCCCTGTCAGGCTATATTCACCAATATTGAAGGAACTAAAATTCTGGCTGATTTGTCTTGTTTGTACAAAGTCAAAAAGTTTGTGATGGTCTCTACCGATAAAGCGGTAAACCCAAGTAATGTCATGGGAGCCAGCAAACGGATCGCCGAAAAATACGTGCAGTCCTTGCAACTCAGGGATCAGATTGAGAACGGGGAGGAAGCTACAAAGTTCATTACGACGCGTTTTGGTAATGTTTTGGGATCCAATGGATCTGTAGTGCCTTTGTTTACAAAACAAATTGCCGAAGGAGGGCCGCTGACCATCACCCACAAGGACATCATCCGTTATTTTATGACCATACCAGAGGCGTGTCAACTAGTGCTGGAAGCGGGTGCGATGGGGAACGGAGGGGAGATTTATATTTTTGACATGGGTAAACCGGTTAAAATTATTGATTTGGCTCGAAAGATGATTAAGTTAGCGGGATTTATTCCGGATAAAGACATTAAAATACAAATTGTAGGGTTGCGTCCCGGGGAAAAATTATACGAGGAATTGCTCAATGACACGTCTAAGTCGATACCCACACACCATGCTAAAATTATGATTGCGCAGGAAATTCAAGAAGAGTTTGAAGCATTACATGCAGATATTGATGAATTAATTTGTATTGCCAGCAGGTTCGGAAATAAGGCTATTGTGACGCAAATGAAAAAGATTGTGCCTGAATTTAAAAGTATGAATTCAGCGTATGAAATATTAGATAAACACGAGGAAGTTGCTGCGGTTCCTTATTTAACAGAACAATAATTATTGTGAACTTCTCAATACGCTTCGCACTCGGAGCGACGTGTTTCGAGAACCGTTTTTAATTCCAAATTTATTACTTCCCATACGATCGCCCAAAATCAAGATCACTCGTACGGATGAAAATTGCAATTAAAACAATCTTCATCCAGCGAGTTTCATATTTGACTTTATGATGTTTAAACTTTGGACTTAATTGGTTCCGAGTTGGGTATTGGATTATTTATTTTTCTTTGCTTTAATCAACAGCTCCAGCTGATCCCAAAGTGCTTCCGGTATCGCTTCTAACAGATTGAATTGTCCGGCGCCTTTCAGCCACTCACCACCATCAATCACCACCACTTCACCATTGACATACGCTGAAAAATCAGAGACCAGATAAGCCGCTAAATTAGCCAATTCCTGATGGTCTCCCACGCGTTTCAATGGCACTTTTTTTGCCATATCAAATTTCTCGGCTAAGTCACCGGGTAGTAAACGGTCCCATGCGCCTTTAGTCGGAAAAGGTCCCGGTGCAATTGCATTAGAACGGATTCCGTATTTTGCCCATTCTACAGCAAGACTGCGCGTCATTGCCAGGACACCTGCTTTTGCTGTCGCACTAGGCACCACATAAGCAGAACCGGTCCAGGCATACGTTGTTACGATGTTTAAAATGGTTGCTGATTTTTGTTTGGTGTCAATCCAATGTTTCCCAAAAGCAAGGGTGCAGTTTTTTGTCCCTTTCAAAACAATATCAATCACGGTGTCAAAAGCATTAGCAGAGAGTCTTTCTGTGGGGGAAATGAAATTTCCGGCGGCGTTATTAAGCAGGACATCCACTTTGCCAAAAGTGTTCAAAACCTCTTGCAGCATGTTTTCGACTTCACTATAATGACGTACGTCACATTGAATAGGAAGGCAGGTTCCGCCAGTTAGCGTTTCCAGCTCCGCAGCGGTTTTTTTTAGTTTTTCTAAATCCCTGGAGGTGATGGCGACTTGCGCACCTAATTCCAAGAAATAGTGAGTCATCGCTTTTCCTAAACCACTTCCGCCTCCGGTGACTACAATCACTTTGCCTTTAAGAGCATCGTCCCGTAACATTTTATCTGTATAACTCATGTTTTTTATGTTTTAATGGTAAATATAGCAAAATTAAATAGTATGCATGCATAATAAAATAATAATATATTGAAACGATTTGCTAAAGGATGACTCTATCACACGACGATTCAACAGTTTCTCCCGCGTGTGTGTTGTAATCATTTTTGTTTTTGGAGTGCATGCTTTTTCTATAATCGCCCAATTTGGGGTGTAATGATCGCGTACTATGGGAACTTCATAACAATAAATATACTCGTGCTGCTATTTGGAAGTTTACTCCTTAAAAAAATCATTAATTCTAATCATAAAAATAGGGTTTTATAATTAGAATTAATGATTAGAGGTGTTGTTTTATTAAGTCCAACAATTCAGCGTATTCTGTTGTTTTATTGAATTGTAACTTTGTTAACGGATCTGGTTTACCTTTTTAGTAAAAGGAAAAGAAGTTTAAATTTACATTTTGTGGATGATAAAAATAGTCGGTCGTTTGTGCAAGTCGATGGTTTCTTTTTTCCAGGCCGCAATTTTCTTAGTCTTGATATATTCGGTCGGTAAAGTGATATCCGCAGCAATGCACAAGTGTGTTTCGGGATGCAGTGTTTGTACTAAATCTTCCAATAATTTGTTGTTGCGATACGGCGTTTCTATGAAAATCTGAGATTGATTTTTTTCAAAAGAAACTCTTTCCAAGGTTTTGAAACTGGCTTTTTTTTCGTCTTTTTCAATAGGCAAATAGCCATGAAACGTAAAGCTTTGTCCGTTCATTCCGGAAGCCATCATGGCCAAAAGGATGGAAGAAGGACCAACCAAAGGAACAACCTGAATGCCTTTTTCATGGGCTAATTTAACAATCACAGCGCCAGGATCAGCCACTCCGGGACAGCCTGCTTCGCTCATTAATCCCATATTTTGCCCTTCCAGCAATGGTTGTATAAAGTCTAAATGTTCTTTGGTTTCAGTGTGTTTGTTTAAAACAAAAAGTTTTAACTCAGATTGTTTCTTCTCAGGACTAACACCTTTGATCGATTTGCGGGCTGTTTTGTCGTTTTCTACAATATAATAATCAAGGAGGTCAATACTTCTTTTTATGGTTTGCGGCAAAACATCCATAGGATCGCAATCGCCCATTGTGGTAGGGATTAAATAGAGTTTTCCTAAAACAGCGTTTGGTTTCATAGGTGTAATTTATGTTCCTTAAAATAGTGTGTTTATAGTATGATCAGTATATTGTTAGGATATCCAAAATAATTTTATCCGAAAAAACTAGGTGTGTTTGGCGATTAGCTTTTGTGCAAGAACCGTACACGCTTCATCCAGCATGTTGTACACAATTTCAAATCCATTAGGCAAACCAAAATATGGATCAGGAACATCTACTTTTTCGTTTGGAAATAATTCATTCAAAATTAGTTGTACTTTTTCTATTTGTTTCGGGTGCTCCGCAAGCTGCACTACATCCTCATAATTGGAATTATCCATGACATAGATATAATCAAATGTGTCGAAATCAGCACTGCTGAATTGCCTTCCTTTTTGATTTGAAATGTTGATTTTGTTTATTTTTGCAACTGCAATAGAGCGTTCGTCTGGCGAATGGCCAATGTGCCAGGATCCAGTTCCTGCCGAATCCACTGAGAATTTGTTCTTTGGAAGCTTAGAAGCTAATAGGCCTTCAGCCAATGGGGAACGACAAATGTTTCCCAAACAAACCATTAAAATTTTTATGGACATAAGGTGTCTATAGCGTTAATTTTTTATTGATGTCTTCCACAAATTTTTTGAATTGTTTGTCCGTAGCCACTAAATTATCAACGGTTTTGCAAGCGTGTAATACTGTAGCATGATCGCGATCTCCAATTTGGGAACCAATATTTGCCAAAGAGGCTTTTGTGAATTTCTTTGCAAAAAACATCGCCAGTTGTCGGGCTTGCACCACGTGTCTTTTTCTGGTTTTGGATTGCAGTGTTTCTAAATCCAGCTGGAAATACTCCGAAACAATTTTTTGAATGTAATCAATAGAAATTTCTCGTTTTACATTTTTTACAAATTTTTCAACGACACTTTTAGCCAGTTCCAGCGTTACTTCTTTTTTATTAAAAGACGATTGTGCAATCAATGATATAATGGCTCCTTCTAATTCCCTTACATTCGATTTGATATTACGCGCTACGTATTCGATGATTTCGTCCGGAATTTCAACGCCGTCTCTGTACAATATGTTTTTTAGGATGGAAATTCTGGTTTCATAATCCGGTTGGTGCAATTCAGCACTCAATCCCCATTTGAAACGCGAAAGTAACCGTTGTTCAATATCTTGCATGTCAACAGGCGCCTTGTCCGAAGTTAGGATGACCTGTTTGCCGTTTTGATGTAAATAGTTGAATATGTGAAAAAACACATCCTGAGTTCCTGACTTTCCGGAAAGAAATTGCACGTCATCAATAATTAAAACATCAATTAATTGATAGAAATGGATGAAATCATTTCGGTTATTTTTCTTAACCGAGTCGATGTATTGTTGGGTAAAAATTTCAGCCGAAATGTATAAAACGGTTTTTTCAGGGTATTTGTCTTTTATTTCTACCCCAATGGCATGCGCCAAATGCGTTTTTCCAAGACCAACACCACCAAAAATTAATAACGGATTGAACGAAGTTCCACCCGGTTTATTGGCAACAGCCATACCTGCAGAACGAGCCAATCGATTTGAATCCCCTTCTAAAAAGTTGTCAAAACTATAATTTGCATTCAGCTGTGATTCGATTTTTAAATTTCGGATGCCTGGAATTACAAATGGATTTCTTAATTCGGGGTTTAAGTTTTTAAAAGGAGCATCTACTTCTTGCGGCTTCATAGGAACTCTATTGGCGCTTGGCAACTGTTCCGTAAACGGTTGTTTATTGCCGTAAGTGTTTTCCATTCTGATTTTATAAAGTAACTTAGCATTTTTTCCAAGTTCTTTAGTAAGGGCCACTTTTAACAATTTTACATAGTGCTCCTCGAGCCATTCGTAGAAAAATTTACTAGGTACCTGAATATATAATGCGTTATCGGTAAGTTCAACTGATTTGATTGGTTCGAACCAAGTTTTGTACGCTTGGTCTTGGATGTTGTCTTTTATGAAAGACAAACAGTTTTCCCATACTGATTGAGCAGTTTTGTTCATATATTCTATTAAATTATTTTTAATTGGTAATTTTTATCTTACTAAAAAAAAGAGGTTGTGTGATTATTTATTGGGGTAACAAATATGTGAACAAATTTCTGTAAAAAAAAATATATAGGGCACTAATTTCCCGAATTATTGTTGTAAGGCGCTTTTTTAAATTTAAATTTTTTTAATACATAAGTAATGAAAGATCATCAAATAGAAGTTCGGGTGCGATACTCGGAAACGGATCAAATGGGAGTTGTATACCATGGGAATTACATTCCTTATTTTGAGATAGGAAGGGTGGAATGGCTTAGAAACAAAGGGATCTCCTATAAAAATATGGAGCAAAGCGGAATTGCGCTGCCTATTGTTTCTATGAATATTAATTATAAAAAATCAGCGCGCTATGATGAGTTGTTAACGGTTCATACGATTTTCAAAAGCCAGACTTCGGTGAAGATAGAATTTGATTGTGCTATTTATAATGAATCTGATGAGTTATTAACAACGGCTCAATTTATTTTGGTTTTTGTCTCCTTAAAAACAGGTCGTCCAATGGCTCCTCCAGCGTATATTTTAGAATTGTTAAAAACAATCGAATAAAGTACAAAAGAAGCAATATTGAATGGGAATTAGAGTCGTTTTATACCGATTTCAAACATCGAATTGAAAGTGTCGAATAGTTTTTCGGCATTTTTTTTTCGGGTTTTTAGCTCGATTTTACCTATCGGAAGGGTAGTGATCGCACTTATTTCCATTTCCTGAGATACAATTTCCAATTTTTGTTCCTTGATGACCCGCATTACTTTATTCATATTTTGGTACTCAAAGGCGAGGCTAAAATGACAATCGATTGTTTTCTCTATAATGGCACAGCTTTCCAGAATCAGTTGTGCCGTGGTTTTATAGGCAGTAATCAAGCCGCCAACGCCTAACTTCACGCCGCCAAAAACCCGAACTACGACTAGCAGGATATTAGTGACTGAAAACGACTGAATTTGTCCGTAAATAGGCATACCGGCACTATGGCTTGGTTCTCCGTCATCGTTTGCTCTATAGGCCATTGTGCTGGTGCCAATTTGATAGGCATAGCAAAAATGTCCTGCATGAGGATGTTGCTTCCGCAAAATATCGATGAGCGGCTTTACTTCGTCCTCCGATTGAATGGGATAGGCATAGCCAAAAAATTTGCTGTTTTTTTCTTTGAATAGCAGTTCCTCTGAAGAAAATGCAATGGTGTTGTATGTGTCTTTCAATTGAAATTAAAAAAAGGAGTGAAATTTGAAATTTGATATGACTTGAAGCGGTTCTTTCAAATTATTTTTTTGTCCAGTAAATGGATGACATCTTCTGTGCCTACTTGTAAATTCCAAACTTCAAATCCCAATGCCAGTGCGACATCTGTATTTTCTTTTTTATCATCGACAAATAACGTTCGCTTGGGCGCTAATTCATGGTTGCTTATCAAATGATGAAAAGCGTCAGGATTTGGTTTTCTTAAGCCTAGCTCAAATGAAAAATAGACTTTCTCAAAGCATTGGTAAAAATCCCTGTAAAAAGAAATCCCGTTTTTGCGTTCGAACGTTTCTATATGAATAGCATCCGTATTGGATAATAAAAACAAGCGGTATTTTTGCGAAAGCATTTGCAGGAATTCCAATCGATACAACGGGAAATCGAGGAGTATGGCATTCCAAGCGGCTAGAATTTCTTTGGTGGTGGCATTTGGAAGATGTTTTTGAATGCCCAAAAGGAAATTTTCACGGGAAATTTTTCCGGTTTCAAACTGGATGTTCAAATGGTCTAAATCAGCATTCCATTCCTTCAGGCCTAATTTCTGGAACGCAGTAACGGTGGCTTGTTTGTCTAAGTTGATAAAAACATCTCCAAAATCAAAAATGATAGTGTTAATCATGGTTTCTGTGAATTAGAAGTTCGTCTGAACCTATGCATTGTTTTGTGAACTGTTTTTGAACAAGAATAGGCGCCTTGATTCCAGTTTTAAATTGGATATTTCCAACAAATATTCGAGCTTCGTCCCAAAGATTAGCATCGATAAAAGTTTGCAGCGTTTGCCTTCCGCCTTCAATGATAACGGATTGAATTTGATGTTTGTACAGGGATTGAACCAAGTGTTCAGCTGTGTTTTTTTCAAAATCGATGCACTCAAAGATAGTATTTTCTTTTTCAACACCCGTTTTAAATCCGGAAAAAAGGATAGTTTTAACGTGATTGTCAAAGATGTGACTGTCTTTTGGGATGCGGTTCTTTTGATCTAAAACCACCCGAATGGGATTGTTTCCATACCAATCGCGCGCATTGAGTTTTGGGTTATCATCAATAACAGTTTGTGTTCCCACCAGTATGGCTTGCTCCTCGGTGCGCCATTTATGAACCAGTTGTCTGGAATAAATAGTGGTGATCCAGACCGGTTTTTTTTCTGATTTTTCTTTTGGCGCAATAAAACTATCTTGACTTTGTGCCCATTTCAAGATAATATACGGTCTTTTCTTTTTGTGAAAGGTAAAAAACCTTTTGTTGAGCTCCTGGCATTCGTCTTCCAGAACGCCTAGGGTTACGTGTACTCCGGCTTCCATGAGCTTTTTGATTCCGTTTCCTGCCACTTTTATATTGGGGTCAACAGTGCCTATAACTACATTTGGAATTTTATTTTTGATAATCAAATCACAACAGGGCGGTGTTTTGCCAAAATGACTGCAGGGCTCTAAACTCACGTAAATAGTTGCTTTATTCAGCAGCGATTTGTCTTTTACGGAATTTATTGCAAGGACTTCTGCGTGCGGTTCTCCTGCTTTTTGATGCCAGCCTTCGCCAATGATGTTGCCGTCACAAACAATTACACTGCCTACTAACGGATTTGGATAGGTGGTTCCCAGACCATTTTTGGCCAGCTCGACGCACCGTTTGATGTATTTTTCATGTATTTTCACTCTACAAAAGTAGTGATTTTTGCGTGTAGCCCCAATCAGGTACCCAAACTTGGGATTGAGGCAGGATTAGTTTTAAAAACTTTAGAGAATAACAACAAACAATTGATACTTTTGTGGCTAAAATTAGTTTCTGAAAAAAAATGGAAAAGTACCGCATTAGAAAAATAAAAAAAGAAGACAATCTCGCAGTTGCAGCATTGATACGAGCAGTTTTTGACGAATTAAAGATTCCAAAAGTAGGAACGGCGTATGAAGATCCGTATTTGGATTTAATGTATGAGGAGTATAATAAGCCAAAATCAGTTTATTATGTGGTGGAAAAGGATGGGAAAATTATAGGTTCTGCCGGGGTTGCCCCACTTGAAAATGAAGCAGAAACCATTTGTGAACTTCAAAAAATGTATTTCCTGCCGGAAACCAGAGGTCTTGGACTTGGAAGTCAGATGATGGCTCAGTGTTTAGAAAGTGCCAAGGATTTTGGTTTTGAAAATTGTTATCTTGAAACCATGCCATTTATGCTTGATGCCCAGAAACTGTATAAGAAAGTAGGTTTTGAATACCTTGAGTCGCCCATGGGAAGCACTGGTCATACCAGTTGTCCGATATGGATGCTCAAAAAATTATAAATCATGAATTTTAAATGAAAAACAGTTCCGTTAAAATTAGAGATTACAGAACCCAATTTATTCAAGAACTGACTCCAATTTATGATGCCGGAGAAGCAGAGAGTTTTTTCTATTTAATAGCAGAAGAAAAGCATCAACTGAAAAGAATAGATCTGGCCTTGCATCCTGATTTGGTTTTTTCGGAAACGGAAAGGGTAGTTTGGAATTCGATTTTGGCACAATTAAAACAGGAAATCCCGATACAATATCTTTTAGGCAAAACGAGTTTTTACGGATTGGATTTTGAAGTCAATGAAAATGTATTGATTCCAAGACCCGAAACCGAAGAACTAGTCGCATGGATTATTAGAAATAATTTAAAGATTGAAAAATTCAAAGATTTAAAGATTCTTGACATAGGCACGGGAAGTGGTTGTATTGCTGTTTCATTGGCAAAACACATTCCGAATGCGCAGGTTTTTGCAATTGATGTGTCTGAAAAAGCGTTGGCTACAGCCCACAATAACGCCCACAATAATGCTGTAAATATTACTTTTATCAAGCAGAACATTCTTGAAACTGAAGATTTACTTCAGGAATTTGATGTTATTGTTTCTAACCCGCCGTATGTTCGCAATTTAGAAAAAGAGGAAATTAAGAAAAATGTATTGGACTATGAACCGCATCTGGCACTTTTTGTAGAAGATAATGACGCATTGATTTTTTATAAAAAAATAGCCAAACTGGCTCAAAAAAATCTGCTGCCAAACGGAAAGTTGTATTTTGAAATTAATCAGTATTTAGGCAAAGAAATGGTCGATTTACTCGAAAAAATGAATTTCAAAAACATCGAATTACGAAAAGATATTTACGGGAATGACCGGATGATTAAAGGAGAAATAAGTAATTAGTATTTATAAGTTGAAAACGGATCAGTTTTTCAAAAGTTTTAGAGACTGACCACTGTAATCTACTCATAACGCAAGGCTTCAATGGGATCCAGGACCGCCGCTTTGATTGCGGGATATAAACCGGAAGCAATCGCTACAATGAAACTGGTAATAAAAGCCGCCATGATAGCGCCCCACGGAATTACAAAGGCAAAGTCCATGGCTGTGGCAATACCAAATCCGATTAGGATTCCAAAAATAATGCCTACTAATCCGCCCATTTGGCCTATCAGTAATGTTTCTATAAAAAACTGAATGGCGATTGTCGTTTTCTTGGCTCCCAAGGCTTTACGGACTCCAATTTCCCGGGTGCGTTCCGTAACGGAGACGATCATGATATTCATCAGGGCTATCGAAGATCCCAGCACGGTGATGATGCCTATAAGCCAGGATGCCAGTCCCAGGTATTTTGTGATTCCTAAAATTCGGTTGATCAAGTCATCGCTGCGCACGACGCCAAAATTACTGTCTTCTACGGGACTCAATTTACGAATCCGGCGCATCGTACTTGTGGCGTTGTCCAGAGCTTGTTCCAGTAATTCTTTTTTGCCCACCATGACACTCACTGTATAATTGATGTTGGGTGCCGTAAACAAGGAGCGCGCTAGTTGAATTGGAATCAAAACCCGTAAATCCTGACTGTTCCCAAACGTGGATCCTTTCTCTTTCAAAACTCCGATGACCTTAAATTTAGCTCCTCGGATGGATATTATTTTATCAATGGGATTTACGTCTTTCAGCAATCCTTTTTCAAAATCAGACCCTACAACACATACATACGCATTGTTGTCAATGTCAAATCCTGTAAAATTGCGACCGGAACTGGTTGCTAATCCGGAATTCGTTATGAAAAATTCGTCAACTCCGAGGATCGCATTTTCGGGATCCGTTTTTGTTGCCTCATATTTTACTTCGGCGGCAGATGTCGCGGTAAAGGAAAGCGACGTTTCTGTAAATGGGTAGTTGTATTTTTTCTTGAAAGCCACAGCCTCCGGATAAGAAATGATGGGATTAATGATTTCTCGCTCGTCCCCGCCACGATTTCGAGTGGTGTTTTCGTACTGTTTAATGTTGAAGGTATTGGCTCCCATGGAGGCAAAATCTGAGGAAATAGTGTTTTCAAGTGCCGAAACAACCGTAAGAATACTGACTAAAGCCGTGATCCCAATAGCGATAATCATCACCGTAAGCACCGTTCGCAACAATTGCGTTCGGATGGAACCAAATGCAATCCGAATATTTTCTTTGAATAATTTTAACATCATATACGTTTGACACGAAATTACAATTTTTGTTACAAATTAAGCTTTCGAAGACAGAATATTTATTTTGAATCAATATATTTGGTGTGAGAAAAATTTAAATTTCCATTTTTAGGAAATATATTTTTTTGAAATTTTTAATTTATAATTATTTGAAATGAATAATATTTTTTTCGCCTTTTTCTGTATTCTTTTTTGTAGCAATATTGGTCACTCCCAGAATTTTAAAATCACTAAAATGATTGCTGATAAAACAACAAAAGTACCTTTAGAAAACGTTAGTATTTATAATGATAAAGATAATTCTACAACAAATCAAGAAGGATTATTTG
This sequence comes from Flavobacterium sp. ZB4P23, assembly GCF_003970375.1. NCBI lineage: Bacteria > Pseudomonadati > Bacteroidota > Flavobacteriia > Flavobacteriales > Flavobacteriaceae > Flavobacterium > Flavobacterium sp. ZB4P23. The sequence goes on along the minus strand of NZ_RYDK01000002.1, from coordinate 144,437 downwards.
TATTTATTTCTGGCCGTAATGAAATTAATTTTAATTTGCTGGGCTATAATTCTCTGAAAACTACTTTTGAAAGAATAGAAAGGCACGACACCATTTTTATGGAAGCCAAAGCCTTTGAACTAAAGGAGGTTGTTGTGGCTAATAATGAATCGTTTATCAAAAAAGTATATGATAAAATGGTCGACAATTATAGTGCAAAGTATACTTCAAACTTCTTTTTAAGAAATGTACTCAAAAAAGGCAACAGCATCGTCGTGTTGCAGGATATTCACGCCAAAAGAGGTAAAAATTCATTTCCCAAAAATTTTAGTGAGATCGAAGTTTTAAATATGAGGAAAACTAGTTTTTTTGAAAAAAAGAAGCAGATTGATTTTGCCTTTCCAGATTTTACAGAGTTTTTTGGTGGATTCTATCCAGCGTTGGATCAAAATATTTTTACCGAGGTGGATTATAATGATTTTGATTTTAGAAAATTTTTATTTGAAGCCAAGCAAAAAAATGTTTGGGGGCAAATTAGTAAAGGGTATTTTATTATTAATAGAAATGATTATGCAATTGTCGAATTTTTTGTATCAATGTATGATAATCCTGAAGTAATACCTTTTAAAAAATTTAAGCTTTCAAGTACGCAATATAGGACCACACGATACGAAAAACTCGTCACCTACAATAAAAACAGTACAGTAAATAAATACTATCTCAATTTAGCAAAACTGAATGCACAGGTAGAAGTATTAGCTGATAAAAATAGCGCTGGGTCATTTAAATATAACTTAACAATGGATTATTTTACAACCAATTCTGTTACTAATGAAAAAGTAGAATCTAATTTTGCTGTTGACAAAGATGTTTTTAAAGCTAAATTTCCTTATTCGGCAACCTTTTGGAACACTCAAAATCAACTGCCTTTAACGAATGAGCTTAAAGATTTTTTGAAACGAGTTTCTGATAACAAAGACCAAAAGAAGGAATTTGAGATAATTGGAAATTTCTAATTTTTTTTATTTAAAAATCAGGATATTTGCAGAGAGAATTAGGATTTTCAATGTAGCCATTACGATTTTGAAGAAATCGATTTTGTTTTTTGTAATTCGTATTTCGTAATTTGTAATTAATTAAAATGGCATCAAAACCTAGTATTCCAAAAGGAACCAGAGATTTCTCACCAACCGAGGTGGCAAAACGGCACTATATCATCCAAATCATAAAAAACAATTTCGAGAAATTTGGTTTTCAACCCATAGAAACCCCTTCATTTGAAAATTCCGAAACCCTAATGGGAAAATACGGAGAAGAAGGCGACCGTTTGATTTTTAAGATTTTGAATTCCGGAGACTATTTGGCGAAAGCCAATGCCACGCATCTCGAAAATAAAGACAGTACAAAACTGACAGCGAGCATTTCGGAGAAAGCGTTGCGGTATGACTTAACCGTTCCATTTGCCCGGTATGTGGTACAGCACCAAAACGAGATTGAATTCCCGTTCAAAAGATACCAAATCCAACCCGTTTGGAGAGCGGATCGCCCCCAAAAAGGCCGTTTCAGAGAGTTTTTTCAATGTGATGCGGATGTGGTAGGGTCTAAATCATTGTGGCAAGAAGTAGAATTAGTGCAATTATATGACACTGTTTTTTCAGCTTTGGGATTAGAAGGGGTAACCATCAAAATCAATAACCGAAAAATATTATCCGGTATTGCAGACGTGATTGGAGCATCGGATAAACTGATCGATTTCACAGTGGCACTCGATAAACTGGACAAAATTGGCGAAGACGGGGTCAAAAAAGAAATGATGGAGAAAGGAATTTCAGCAGCAGCAATTCTGAAAGTCCAGCCGTTATTCCATTTTACAGGAACCATTTCTGAAAAAATAAGCCAACTTTCAGTCTTGCTTGCTGAGTCAGAGGAAGGAATGAAAGGCGTGGAAGAATTGCGTTTCATTTGTGATAATGTGATGAAATTAGGTTTGAGCAATTCGACTTTAGACCTGGATGTAACTCTGGCTAGGGGATTGAATTATTATACCGGTGCCATTTTTGAAGTGGCGCCGCCAAAAGCTGTTGCAATGGGCTCCATTGGCGGCGGCGGACGATACGATGATTTGACCGGAATTTTTGGATTGAAAAACATGAGTGGTGTGGGGATTTCTTTTGGACTGGACCGCATTTACCTGGTGATTGAAGAATTGAATTTGTTTCCGGAAACCGTAACAGCAACTTCAAAAGCATTGTTTATTAATTATGGTGATGCTGAAGCTTTTTATGGATTGCAAGCCATTCAGAAGCTTAGAGCTGCAGGAATTAAAGTGGAATTGTATCCGGATAATGCTAAAGTGGCCAAGCAGTTTCAGCATGCCGACAAACGAGGAATTCCTTTTGCCGTAATTGCAGGAGAACAGGAAATAGCGTCGGATACGTTTGTGCTCAAAAATTTAATATCGGGGGAACAGCGTACAGTGGATTTTGAGAGTCTAAAACAAGATTTGTTACGGTCTTAATTTAAACACATAAAAAAAGCTCCGTTTTTAGTACACGAAGCTTTTTTTTACTATTAGGTAATGGTGAATTAATAATTGTTTAGAATAAAATCGTGAGTTTTTACTTTCTAAAAGTGTTCTAAATAAAAAATTTTAACAAAGCTAAAGAAACAATAGCAAGATAATCTTAAAATAATCTTAAAATTTTGAGTACTCAGGTGTTATATTGAAAAGAAAAGCGAAATCAATAAAAAGATGACAATTTGACATTTTAAAAGAATTGGCAGTACTTTTGCAATCCCAAAAAGAATAAAAATGAAGTTTAAGAATATTTTTAAAAATACGAGTACTATGACTACCGAAAATACAGAAATCGATCAAGAATTAGAGGAGGTGACATTAGAAAATAATGCCAATGAAGAGCAAATCATTGTTGAGGAATTAAGTGTAGAAGAGCAATTAACGCAAGACTTAGCTAAAGAGAAAGATAAATATTTACGCTTATTTGCTGAATTTGAAAATTACAAACGCAGAACAACCAAAGAGCGTATTGAATTATTCAAAACGGCTAATCAAGAAGTGTTATTAGCGATGCTGCCTGTATTGGATGATTTTGACAGGGCTTTGGTTGAAATAAACAAATCGGATGACGAATTGTTGACAAAGGGAGTGGAGCTTATTCATGAGAAATTAAAAAGCACTTTGATTTCTAAAGGATTAGAGCAAGTTGAGGTTAAAGCTGGAGATGTTTTTGATGCGGATTTTGCAGAGGCAATTACTCAGATTCCAGCTCCAAAGATGAAGGGGAAAATTGTTGATGTTCTTGAAAAAGGATATAAATTAGGAGACAAGATCATTCGTTTTCCAAAAGTGGTTATCGGTCAGTAGAGATGCGATTTATTGCGTCTTAATTAAATAGACAAAGACGAGATACATTGCGTCTGTACTGTATAAAAAAATAAAAATGAAAAAAGATTTTTACGAAATATTAGGCATTTCTAAAAGTGCTGATGCTGCTGAAATTAAAAAAGCATATAGAAAAAACGCTTTACAGTACCATCCTGACAAAAATCCAGGAGACAAATCGGCAGAAGATAAATTCAAACTAGCTGCTGAAGCTTACGAAGTATTGAGCGACCCTCAGAAAAAAGCCAAATACGACCAATACGGCCATCAAGCTTTTGATGGATCGGGTGGTTTCAGTGGTGGAGGTGGTCACGGAGGTATGAATATGGATGATATTTTCAGTCAGTTTGGGGATATTTTTGGTGGCGGTTTTGGTGGTTTCAACAGTGGTGGAGGCGGTGTTCGTCGCGCTAAAGGAAGCAACCTACGTATCAAAGTAAAATTGACGTTAGAAGAAATTGCCAACGGCGTGGAGAAAAAAGTAAAAGTAAAACGTAAAGTTCAGGCCCCTGGAGTTAGTTATAAAACGTGTTCAACCTGTAACGGTCAAGGACAAGTAATGCGGGTTACGAATACCATTTTGGGCAGAATGCAATCGGCTTCTACCTGTCCTACCTGTGGTGGTTCCGGACAAATTTTAGATAAAAAACCAGCCGAAGCAGACGCACAAGGAATGATTCTTGAAGATGAAACGGTTTCTATAAAAATACCTGCGGGTGTGGTAGACGGCATGCAATTGAAAGTGTCTAATAAAGGGAACGATGCTCCGGGAAACAGTATTCCGGGAGATTTAATTGTGGCAATTGAAGAGTTAGAGCATGAATTCTTGAAACGCGAAGGAGAGAATTTACACTACGATTTATACATTAGTTTTGCTGAAGCGGTTCTAGGAATTTCCAAAGACATTGAAGCTATAAACGGAAAAGTGAGAATCAAACTAGAAGAAGGAATCCAATCCGGTAAAATTTTGAGATTAAAAGGAAAAGGAATTCCGAGTATCAATGGGTATGGAAACGGCGATTTACTGGTTCATGTCAATGTTTGGACGCCAAAAACGCTGGATAAAGATCAAAAACAGTTTTTCGAAAAAAATCTTACGGATGAGAATTTTATTCCAAATCCGGAAAAATCAGACAAATCCTTTTTTGAGAAAGTAAAAGACATGTTTTCATAAAAAAAAAGTTAGACTCGAGTTATCGATTCGATTATAAAAATACATTACCCATCCTTGTTATAATAAGGATGGGTTTTTTATGAAATCACCATTAACAATTTGTTTGCAAACAAACACCAATACACTTAAGGCAATAACAGAGGATCGCTAAAAATTAAATGCTACATATAGGAAACAATTCTTAGTATTTTGGTACTAATTATTTACTTTTACACCAATTAAAAAATAAGCATGAGTAATATTCTTGAAGTGAATAAAGTTGTCAAGCAATACGGTGATTATGTTGCGCTTAACCAGGTTTCATTAACGGTTCCCAAAGGAAGTATCTACGGACTTTTAGGTCCAAACGGAGCCGGAAAAACATCACTTATCCGAATAATAAACCAAATTACATTGCCGGACCGTGGTGAAATTATTTTAGATGGTGAAAAACTGCAACCCAAACACGTTCAATATATAGGCTATTTGCCGGAAGAAAGAGGCTTGTACAACACGATGAAAGTAGGAGAACAATGCTTGTATTTAGCCCAGATGAAAGGGCTTTCTAAAGCTGAAGCCAAAAAACAACTGGAGTATTGGTTTGAAAAGTTTGAAATACAAGGCTGGTGGAACAAGAAAATCCAAGAACTTTCTAAGGGAATGGCTCAGAAAATTCAGTTCGTCGTGTGTGTGTTGCACAAACCAAAACTATTGATATTTGATGAACCTTTTTCTGGTTTTGATCCCGTGAATGCCACTATTATCAAAGAAGAAATTCTGGCGTTGCGAGAAGAAGGAGCCACCATAATTTTTTCGACACACCGCATGGAAAGCGTAGAAGAATTATGTGATCACATCGCTTTGATTCACAAATCAGATAAACTGATTGAAGGAAAACTGGACGATGTTAAAAGACAATTTAAAACCAATAGTTTTGAAGTGGGTATTTTATCGGATAATGCAACGGGATTGATGTCTGCTATTACACAGAAATTTAGCGTTGCTCCGGCACATTTTAAATCACTGAACAACGAGTTAAAACTGGAAATCCAACTCGGAAATGCTACGCCAAATGAATTATTGAATATCCTCACGCAATGTGGACAAGTAACACATTTTGTAGAAAAAATTCCAAGTGTAAATGATATTTTCATTCAAACAGTAACACAATAGATGGTTAGACTTCTTAGATTGTCAGACTTTTTACAGTTTCCTAATCTAATTGTTCTAAAAAAATCTAAGTAATTTAAAAATTTAAGCAGTCTAAAAAATGAGTATCATTTCATTAATCATAAAAAGAGAATTTATTACTAAAGTGCGTAATAAATCTTTTGTTGTAATGACTTTTTTAAGTCCGTTGTTATTTGTTGGGATAGCAGCATTTATAGGCTATTTAAGTTCCATGAAAGCGGATACCAAACGCATCGCCATTCATGATGAATCAGGTTTGTTCGTTAAAGAATTTATACTTAAAAACAACAAAAACAGCCAGTACAAATACCTCGATTTATCTCTTGTAGATTTAAAATTTTTGAAAGACAGCATCGCTGACGAGCGCTATGAAGGACTATTATATATTCCAAAGTCAGAAAACACAAAGGATTTCGAAAATAAAATACAGTTTATTTCAAACAACAGTCCCAGTATTTCCTTTATAGAAAAAGTTCAGGATGTGATTGCTAATAAATTGACTAAAAACAATTTAGAAAAAGCACATTTAGATACGCTTGCCATAAAAAAAGCCCAGGCCCAAGTCAATATTAGTTTGACGAAAGCATCGGGTGAAGAGAGTGTCAAAGGACTTAACGAAATCAAAATTGGGATTGGTGGCGCATTTGGATACCTCATAATGATGTTCATAATCATCTACGGAAACATGGTGATGCGAAGTGTGATCGAAGAGAAAACCAGCCGAATTGTAGAGATTATTATATCCTCGGTCAAACCGTTTCAACTGATGATGGGCAAAATCATTGGAACTGCGCTAGCCGGATTGCTGCAGTTCCTTATTTGGGCTATCATTGGACTCTCATTAATGTTTGCAGCCTCAGTCTTTTTTGGGGTAAATGTGGGTCCAAGCGCCAGCGTTTCGCCTGAATTGATGCAAGCTGCACAGCAGGAAATGACTGGAACTGCCCAAATGTATATTAAGGAATTATGGAATCTGCCCATTGCAAATATCTTGATTGGATTCGTGATTTATTTCATCGGCGGTTATTTTTTGTACAGTTCGTTTTACGCAGCCATTGGTGCCGCAGTAGACAATCAGACGGACTCACAACAATTCCTTTTACCTATCATTATGCCATTGATGCTGAGTGTTTACGTTGGTTTTTTTACGGTTATCAATGATCCACACGGAACAATTGCCGTTATTTTTTCAATGATTCCGCTTACATCACCAATTGTTATGCTGATGCGAATTCCGTTTGGCGTACCTTTGTGGCAAATCGCCATTTCAGTAACGCTGCTATTTGGCACCTTCTTTTCTGTAGTTTGGTTTGCCGCAAAAATATACCGAATAGGAATACTAATGTATGGCAAGAAACCCACTTGGAGGGAATTATATAAATGGTTGAAATACTAATAGAAGTTTAATCGGTTATTTGGTTAACTGATTAACCCAATAAAGAAAAGAGATGTCAAAAATACTAATCATAGAAGATGAGGCCGCCATTCGAAGAGTACTTACAAAAATACTTTCGGAAGAAAATGATACTTATCAGGTGGAAGAAGCCGAAGATGGTCTTGCAGGTCTTGAAAAAATAAAAAATAACGATTACGATTTGGTTTTGTGCGACATCAAAATGCCTAAAATGGATGGTGTTGAGGTACTGGAAGCTGTAAAAAAAATCAAGCCCGAAATTCCTATGGTGATGATTTCTGGTCATGGCGATATGGAAACGGCTATCAATACAATGCGTTTGGGAGCCTTTGATTACATCTCAAAACCGCCCGATTTAAACCGATTGTTGAATACAGTTCGAAATGCTTTGGACAAAAAACAACTTGTAGTAGAGAACAAATTTCTGAAGAAAAAAGTCAGCAAAAACTACGAAATGATTGGCGAAAGCGACGCCATCAATCACATTAAAGTGATGATTGAGAAAGTAGCCCAAACCGAAGCCAGAGTTTTAATTACGGGACCCAACGGTACCGGAAAAGAACTGGTTGCACATCAATTACATGAAAAAAGTGAGAGAGCTAACTTCCCTTTAATCGAAGTGAATTGTGCGGCTATACCATCGGAATTGATTGAAAGCGAATTATTTGGTCACGTAAAAGGAGCGTTTACCTCCGCAGTGAAAGACCGCGCAGGAAAATTTGAAGCGGCAGATAAAGGCACTATTTTCTTGGATGAAATTGGAGATATGAGTCTTTCGGCGCAAGCTAAAGTATTGCGTGCTTTACAGGAAAGTATGATTACCAGAGTGGGAGCGGACAAAGATATCAAAGTCGATGTTCGTGTAGTCGCGGCAACCAATAAAGATTTGAAAGTCGAAATTGCCGAAGGACGTTTCCGGGAAGATTTATACCATCGTTTGGCCGTGATTTTGATAAAAGTTCCGGGATTGAACGAAAGACGGGATGATATCCCGATGTTGATTGCTCATTTTGCCGAAAAAATTGCTTTGGAGCAAGGAAATGCGGTAAAAAAATTCTCTTCAGCAGCGATTCATTTATTGCAGGATTATGATTGGACAGGAAATATTCGGGAATTACGAAATGTAGTGGAGCGTTTGATTATCCTTGGCGGAAACGAAATTTCTGAGAATGATGTGAAGTTATTCGCATCTAAATAAAATTAATTTAATGATTTAAAAATTTAATGATTTAAAGATTAGGCAATAGCTTTAATCTTTTAATTTTTTAATTTTTAATCTTTCAATCTAAAATAAATGAAACTAAAAAAAATAAACCAAGCGTTACAACAAGCCCTGATTGAAAACGGTTTGACTGAGGCCAATGCAATTCAAAAAGAAACATTTTCGACACTAAAAAGTGGTTCGGATTGTATTATTATTGCACCAAAAGGAAGCGGGAAATCAACTACAATCGTGCTAAATGTAATTCAGAGATTGACAGGAGCAACCGAAGAATCGCCAAGGGCTTTGATAATTGTTGAAGACAAAGCGAAAGTATTGGAAATGGAATCCCTATTTGAAAAATATGGGAAGTATTCTAATTTAGAAGTCTATGGTGTTCATGACAAAGGAGATATGGAATACGATAAGAATTATATTTCCAGCGGAATTGACGTGTTGATAGGGACTCCAAATAAACTAAGTGAAATGTTTACTACGGCTGGTTATAATGTAAACCGATTAAAAATGCTTGTTCTTGATGATGCAGATCCAATTTTGAAATTGCGTCATGAGACAAAAATCATGCGTATTTCGAATAGCATTGTCAAAACTCAACGTATTATTTTGTCGGAACAATTCACCGAGCGAATAGAGGTTCTTGCTGAAAAAATGCTGGTGGAGCCTTTTGAATTCGATTTTGATGGAGGAGAGGAAGAGGAAGAGGAGGAAGATTTAGAACCTGAAGTTGGAGATGACTTCCATAGCTAGAAGAAAATAAATAATTTATACTCCTTATGCTCCGCAAAGTTTTTAACTTTGAGGAGGTGTAGTTCAGTCTCAGACTGAAATAATAACAATAGAATAGGCTACATATTTGCTCCTCAAAGTTTTTAACTTTGAGGAGGTGTAGTCAAGTCTCAGACTGAAATAATAACGATATGAAAGAAGGCTACATTATCCGAGACCAATCAAAACCTCATTTTATTACGGCAACAGTTGTAGATTGGGTAGATGTGTTTTCTAGAAAAAATTACAAAGATTGCATTATTGAAAGCTTGGATTTTTGCATAAAAAACAAAGGGATGATTTTGTATGGATTTGTAATTATGTCCAATCATATTCATTTGATTATTCAATCCGAAGAAAGTAAATTATCTGATTTGATTAGAGATTTCAAAAAGTTTACAGCAAAGACTATTTTGAATAAAATAGAAAACGGACCGGAAAGTCGCGCAGACTGGATGTTAAAGCGATTTGAATTTGCTTGTAAAAGTCATACGCGTAATGAAAAATATCAGTTTTGGCAATATGGCAGCCATCCCGAAGAAATCTTTTCTGAAAAATTCATGTGGTCTAAATTAGATTATATCCACATGAACCCAATACGAGCGGGAATAGTTATTAAAGCGTCACATTATTACTATTCAAGTGCATCGAATTATGTAAATGATGAAGGAATCATAGCAATTACAAAAGTTGACAATCCAGTAATAGATGTTTTAAAACCGTCTTCAATAACGAATAATTTTATTTGGTAACGAGGTCAAAATAAAATAGGGAAAACTATTAGATTATAAATAACAAGGTCAGGAGACCTTTAACGCATCCTCAAAGTTGGAAACTTTGCGGAGCTGGATATTACATTAAAAATAATAAGGTCAGGAGACCTTTTACGCATCCTTAAAGTTGGAAACTTTGCGGAGCTAAGAACAGGATATTAGATTATAAATATTAAGGTCAGGAGATCTTTAACGCATCCTCAAAGTTGGAAATTTTGCGGGGCTAAGAACAGATATTACATTGAAAATAATAAGGTCAGGAGACCTTTAACGCATCCTCAAAGTTGGAAAGTTTGCGGAGCTAAGAACAGATATTACATTGAAAATAATAAGGTCAGGAGACCTTTAACGCATCCTCAAAGTTGGAAATTTTGCGGAGCTAAGAACAGATATTACATTGAAAATAACAAGGTCAGGAGACCTTTTACGCATCCTCAAAGTTGGAAATTTTGCGGAGCTAAGAACAGATATTACATTAAAAATAATAAGGTCAGGAGATCTTTAACGCATCCTCAAAGTTGGGAATTTTGCGGAGCTAATCAAAATAAAATAGGGAAACTATTAAATTATAAATAATAAGGTCAGGAGACATTTAACGCATCCTCAAAGTTGGAAACTTTGCGGAGCTAAACAATTAAATAAAGAGTAAAATGGGATTAATGAAAGTGTTTTCGGGAAGTGAAATTTTAGCAATGGCGTTACAAGAAAAAATCGAAGCGATTGGTGTAAATGTAGTAGTGAAAAACAATATACAATCGGCTCGATTGGGAGGATTTGGAAATTCAGATTTAGCGGTTGAATTGTTTGTTCAGGAAACCGAGTTTGCAAAAGTAAACCCCGTTATTGAAGAATTCAGAATGAGTATTTAAATTAGTATATTTGCTATTCAAATACGGCTATAAGACGGATATAACTGCGAAAAAAAATAGAATTGATGGATTGATTACTTCACATCGATCATGAACGTAAACTGAGAAAATAATAGTGTTTAAATCTGTTTTAGACCAGAAATTTGTTGCTCATACTATAGCTGTTATACAGTTTATAAAGAAGCTGATAGATGAATTTTATCAGAAAAACATACAACTATTGAGGATTTAGAGAAAGAAATGGAGAAATGGTAATATGCAAAAGCCAATTACCATACTTTAGTATAATGAAGCGAAAGCCGATTTAAAATTAATAGTTGAATTTATTAAATTTAACTATCTTCAAGGAGCGAGAAATGGTATCAGAGATATTGCAATTCAAAGTAAAAACATTCATTTTGTTGAGCAATATCAAGTAGATGAATTCTTGGGAGGAACATACAGAAGAATGATTATTCTAACGTATAAAATTATTTATAAAATTCATTCTGAAATGAAAATTCGTATTCTTCAAATTTTTGACAATCGTCAGAATTCAATCAAATTGAAAAAGTAATTTGTGAATCCGCAGTAATTGAAACTACTACGTTTAAAAAATAAAAATGAAATATAAAATGTTGGTTTTGGACATGGACGACACATTGTTGAACGATGATCATACCATTTCAGACGAGAATAGAGGGATGTTGGCTAAGGCACAGGAATTAGGGGTTTATGTTATTCTGGCTTCTGGGCGACCTACACCTGCAATGATTGCCTACGCCAAAGAGCTACAATTGGATAATTCCTACATGATATCCTACAACGGGGCAGTAATTACCGATTTAAAGGAAGATAAAATTATTTTTGAGCAAATGTTGACACAAAAGCAAATCCATGAATTGTACGATTATAGTATAAAAAGTAAGACACATATTATTACCTATATTAATGGTAAAATTGTAAGTGAAACGGATTCTGAATACATAGAAATTGAAAAGAAAATTACCGGTTTAGCCCATAATAAAGTGGTGAGTTTTAAAGAGGAAGTGCAGTCTTCAGCTGTAAAATGTATTTTATTGCAAGAGCCAAGTTATCTTAAAGAAGTAGAAAAAGACCTAAAAATCGCTATGCCGCATCTAAGTGTCAGCATGTCTAAGCCGTTTTTTCTGGAAGTAGCACAAAATGGAATTGATAAAGGAGCCAGTATTGAATTTTTAGCCAAAAAATTAAATATTCTGCAAAGTGAAATTATTGCTGTTGGAAATGCAGGGAATGATTTAACCATGATTGAATATGCTGGATTGGGTATTTGGGTGGATAATGTGGATCCTGAATTAAGACACAGAGGAGATTTTATCGTGGCATCAAATAATAATCATGGAGTGGCTGAGGTGGTAAGACGGTTTATATTGAACTAAGATTTTTTTTAGGAGTTTTAACTAATATAAAAATCAAGGTATTGTTGTAATCTTTGTAGGAGACCTGTTCGAATTTCTAAACGCTTTTCTCTTTTTGTCTCAGTTCAGTAGTTTTTGAAGCAATTGCATATTCCTTCTTGTATTGTTTCTGAACGGCGTTAAAAAGCATTTGTAAAAGGTGGTGTCAGAAAAAATTCCTTTTGGGTTGTAAATTTATTTTAGCAATTTTATGCATAGAGTACAGATAAATTAAATTCATGCTGAGCAAAATTCACTAAATGGTTTGCTGTATTAGTTTTAATTGCAATAATGGATGCCGTAGCACTTTTGAATTAAAATCCTTGGTAAACAGGAACTCAATATTGCTCATTTGAAACGCAAAATCAGGACTGGAAGCGTTATGAATACTATTGATTTATATTCCCAATTTGAGTAGCGCTAGATTGAAAATCGGAAAGCTGCATTTGGTACTTATCATGCCATTCAACAATGTTTTGAGCATTTGCTTGAATTGCATTAAAAAGGAATATAATTAAAATTATTTTTTTCATCTTTTGAGTCTAAATTAGTCTACTTCACGATGCTAGTATATTGAAAATTATTGATTTCATTTTCCAGAATATTGTTCGTAAATTTGCACTCTTAATTTTTTGACAACGATTTCATTAATTGAGTTATCTTATGGAAAACAGAAAAAAAGTTGCTTTTTATACACTAGGTTGTAAACTGAATTTTTCAGAAACGTCAACAATTGCCCGTACCCTGCAAGACGAGGGTTTTGATCGGGTAGGTTTTGAGGAAGTGGCTGATATGTATGTGATTAATACCTGTTCCGTTACGGAAAACGCGGATAAGCAGTTCAAGCAAGTTGTGCGAAAAGCGATGAAATTGAACAATAAAGCCTTTGTAGCGGCGGTGGGTTGTTATGCGCAATTGAAACCGGAAGAATTAGCGGCTGTTGATGGTGTGGATTTAGTTCTTGGTGCTACCGAAAAGTTTAAATTGACCGATTATATCAATGATTTGTCCAAAAATGATTTTGGTGAAGTACACTCCTGCGAGATTTCCGAAGCTGATTTTTATGTGGGAAGTTACTCGATTGGGGATAGAACCCGTGCGTTTTTGAAAGTACAGGACGGTTGTGATTACAAATGTACTTATTGCACAATTCCATTAGCAAGAGGGATTTCCAGAAGTGATGAACTGGAAAATGTATTGAAAAATGCAGCCGAAATTTCGAAACAAAACATCAAGGAAATTGTGCTTACCGGCGTAAATATTGGTGATTACGGAAAAGGGGAATTTGGTAATAAAAAACACGAACATACTTTCCTGGAATTGGTTCGGGAATTAGACAAAGTAGAAGGAATAGAAAGATTGCGAATATCCTCTATTGAACCGAATTTATTGAAAAATGAAACGATTGAATTTGTATCAAAAAGCAGAACTTTTGTGCCGCATTTTCATATTCCGTTGCAGTCTGGAAGCAATGATATTTTGAAATTAATGAAGCGTCGGTACCAACGTGAAATTTATACTGAAAGGGTAAATAAAATTCGGGAAGTGATGCCGCATGCTTGCATTGGCGTGGATGTGATTGTGGGTTTCCCTGGAGAAACAGACGAGCATTTCCTGGAAACCTATCATTTCGTGAATGATATGGATATTTCGTATTTGCACGTTTTTACCTATTCTGAACGTGATAATACTGAGGCAGCAACCATGGCAGGTATTGTTCCTGCTAATGTTCGGGCTAAACGCAGTAAAATGATGCGCAGTTTATCCGTCAAAAAACGCCGTGCTTTTTATGAAAGTCAGTTGGGAACTAATAGAACCGTTTTGTTCGAAAGTGAAAATAAAGAAGGCTATATTCACGGGTTTACGGAAAACTATGTGAAAGTAAAAACCCCTTGGAATCCGGAATTAGTAAATACATTACAAAAAATCAATTTGACAAAAATTGATGAAGACGGTAGTGTTCGAATGGATTTTGTTACAACTATGGTATAGTTTTAAAACATATAAGTAAGTCGAAAGTTTAAAAGTCGTAAAGTCAAAAGAATTAACTTTAAGTAAAATAGCTTTAAATCAGATTGTTACATAATTTTATCCTGATTTTAAAATACGACATTATATCATGGTTATTACTTAAGTCATATAAGCAAAAGATTAAAAACCATTAAGGGGTTAAGTTCATTAAGTTTTATGCTTAATTTTCTTAATCCCTTAATGCTTTTTTTTACTAGATATTGGTCATTCGACTTTAAGACTTTTGACTTCCGACTACTTTTAAGGATTTGTAGACCAAATACTGCTGTTTTTAATGAAAACGCGTCGGTTAAGTTTGAGTTGTGCGATGATTAACTCTGCCATATCTTCTGCTTGCATGACTTTTTCCGGATTCCCGTCGGTCAGTTTTAAATCTTTGGCCATTTCCGTGGCAACCGTACTTGGGGTTAAGGCCGTTACACGAATATTGTGTTTACGCACTTCCTGCATCAACGATTCCGTTAATCCTAAAACGGCAAATTTTGAGGCACTGTAAGCGCTTGTCAATGCATTGCCACTTAATCCGGCTGTGGAAGAAATGTTGATGATGTCCCCGGTTTGTCTTTCGATCATATTGGGTAAAACGGCGCGAGTTACATAATAGGTTCCCATTAAGTTTACCTGAATGATGCGTTCCCAATCCGTAGGTTCTAATTCTAAAAATTTTCCAAAAGCGGCTATTCCGGCATTGTTGATTAGAATATCAATGGTTCCAAATTCAGCCAATGCTTGCTCAACGGCAGCGTTTACCGAGTTGATATCAGCAACATCAGCAGTTATTGCAAGTGCTTTTACGCGCAACGAACGCACTTTTGCCGCTACGCTGTCTATTTCATCCTGTGTTCTGGCAATCAAAATTACATTAACACCTTCTTTGGCTAGGGCCAAAGCGATTGCTTTACCAATTCCTTTTCCTGCGCCGGTGATCAGGGCATTTTTATTTTTTAAATCTGTCATTTGGAGAATTATTTTAGGCCAATAAAAGGCTAAGTTTACTGTAAAAGTAGTCCGTTTTACATTTGAAATCTATTTTGATTTTCTATTTAATCTAAATTTAACGTTCTGTTATTTTGACAGGAACGAACATTTTTTAATCAAATGGACTTTATTTTTTGTCCAATGTCAGTTTGTAAATTTCGGTTTTTAAAACCTCGGTATCTTTGTCTTCACAGAGCAGGAATTCTATTTTTTCTTTTGAATTGGCGTATAAAGTCAACCCTTCGAATTTATGGGTGCTGCTAATTTTTTGTGTGAAATCGATTTTCATGGTTGTCAGGTTGATGCTTCCAATAAGACTTCCTAAAATTTCGCCATCCTCATAAGTAGATTTGGTATCTTCGGCTGTGGCCAAAAAATAAATGCTGTTGTCGACTAAAACGGCATCGGTAAAACTACTTCGTACTCCTTGTATTTTTGGGAGTTTGTAGTTGTTTGAAAGAATAGCGAAATCAGTAGTGAGGTTTTTTCCTTCGATGGTAAAAAGGACATTCTTATTGGCGCTTCCGTTGCCACGATTCACTAAAAACCAACTTTTGCCATTGTAGATGGCACCTTCAATGTTGAAATCTTCGGCTTTTATTTCCCCGAAACTTTGCAGCGCTGCATATAAATTAGTGATATCATTTGTGGCAGTTACTCTTTTATGGCTGGAGTTGATTTGAATCATTTTGTTCCTTTTTTCGGTGGAACCGGAGCCAAAAACATACACGCTGTCTTCAAAATGGGTTATGGCTTCAAAATCAGCTTTGTCTTTTTTTGGCGTGTTCTCTGTAGGATTTTCCAGTAGCGGATAGCGTTTTAAATCCTTGGAATCGATGTGATATTCGTAAAGAAAGCCGCTGTTGTCGCCAATAATCAGTAGCGAATTGTCTTTGTAAACAAGTCCTGATGCGGAACCAATGCCGATAATTTGAAACAGTAATTCGAGTGTGAATTTTTCCATTGTATGTGTTTTGAAAACAACCGCCTAGCCCAGATAATAGTGGAAATCCTTTTATTATTTTTCTTTAAAATAATAAAAGATTGCAACGAATAGCTGGAATATGCTCCTAAAATTCATCAGGATTAATCCTTATAGTTTGTTACATTTGAGTTGCAAAGATAAATTATTTGTTATGAAATCTATAAATCCCGATGATTTTAAAGTGATTGGCAAAATGGAGCGAGTTGCAGGATGTGATGCATGCGCACAACAGGTTCGGGTTTTGATTTGTTTGCAAGGCATGGATACATCGTTAAGTGTAGCCTGATTCGGGAAGTTTGCAGTTTTTAACCGAATGCAAAATAACATTATAGTTTGAAACCATAAGCCACACGAACGCCAACTTGTCCTACACCTTCTCCTAGAGTTCCATTGTTATTCACTCTAGGAAAATCAGAATAGTGCTCATATCGCAAAGAGATATCAATGTATTTTGTAGCGTAACCAATACTTGGCGCTACGATTAATGAGGTTTCATTATAACCGTTAGTCACTGCAAAAGCAGCACCGGCTTCTCCCATTACATAAAATTGATCGTCCCATATAAAAGCTTTAAAACCTGCTTTTGCCGGAATAAACCCTAGATCAGATCCGTTAGCTTTACTTACAAATAAGTTGTTGAAACCAGTTGTTACGGTTACAGAATATCGTTTTGATAAATCATATTGTAATCTGGCATC
The DNA here is from genome assembly GCF_003970375.1 of Flavobacterium sp. ZB4P23. Taxonomy (NCBI): domain Bacteria; kingdom Pseudomonadati; phylum Bacteroidota; class Flavobacteriia; order Flavobacteriales; family Flavobacteriaceae; genus Flavobacterium; species Flavobacterium sp. ZB4P23. The sequence continues at coordinate 127,558 of NZ_RYDK01000002.1, read as the reverse complement.
GGCTCCTAAAGTTAATTTGTATGGATCATTTACGGAATATCCACCATTTACACCAACTCCTAAACGGAATCCTTGATCATAGTGCTCTACTTTGGTTGTTTCTTGAGCTTGTACATTATTTGCAAACATCATTACGATGGTACATGCAAATGCGATTTTCATTTTTTCTGTGATTTTCATAATTGTATTTTTTAAATTTATATTCTGTTTTGTAGGTTAAACTGCCCCCAAAACAACATATCAAAAGTAACAGTACCAATGCTGAAAAAGTTATACAATTATTTCGTTTTGTTATAGAATTTATAACTTGCAGCCTGTTTCACTAAAAAAGTAGTGATATATATCAAATAGTAGTGATGCAATTGAAAGCTTCTAATTATATTTGCCATCAAAAAAGCAAAAAGTGAATTTCTCCCAATACTTCAAAGAGTTTTCTTATAATATAAGATTAGCGTATCCCATAATTTTAGGAATGTTGGGACATACCTTAATAGGGATTGTTGACAATTTCATGGTAGGAAAATTAGGGTCTACGGAGCTGGCGGCGGTATCACTGGGAAACAGTTTCATCTTTATTGCGTTATCGATAGGAATAGGATTTTCAACAGCAATTACTCCTTTAGTTGCAGAAGCTGATGCGGAAAAAGAGGAGGATAAAATCCGTTCTATTTTTCACCATGGATTGCTTTTATGTACAGTTCTTGGAGTCGCTTTATTTATTCTGACCGTTTTGTCCAAACAAATTATGTACTTGATGCACCAACCCAAAGAAGTGGCTGACATGGCTGCTCCGTACATTGACTGGGTTGCTTTTTCTTTGATTCCGGTAATAATATACCAAGGATACAAACAATTTGCGGATGGTTTAGCAAAAACTAAATATTCTATGTATGCCATACTTATGGCTAATGTGGTGCATATTTTTTTTAACTATGTTCTTATTTATGGCATTTGGATTTTTCCTAAATTAGGTATTCTTGGGGCGGCTTTAGGAACTGTCATTTCAAGAATTATGATGGTCGTTTTTATGCATTATTTAATAAAAAGAAATGCAGCATTAAAACGATATTTCAAAAATTTCAGTTTCAAGGAAATACGAAAATCAGTGTTAAAAAAAATCATCAATCTTGGGTTGCCTTCAGCCATGCAAATGCTGTTTGAAGTAGCATTGTTTACCGCTGCTATTTGGCTTTCAGGTTCGATTGGAAAAAACAGTCAGGCCGCCAATCAAATAGCCCTCATCCTGTCATCATCAACATTTATGGTCGCTATGGGATTGAGTGTTGCCGCCATGATCCGCGTGAGTCATACCAAGGGAATGAATGATTACAAAGAATTGATTGTTGTAGCCCGTTCTATCTTTTTACTGGCTATAATTTTAGAAACATTTTTTGCCATTATTTTTGTGGCGTTTCATCAATACCTGCCACATTTATTTTTGAATATGTCTGATTCGGCTCAAATGATTGATAATTCTGAAATTATCACTATCACATCAAAATTACTGTTAGTAGCCGCTGTTTTTCAAATTTCAGATGGAATTCAAGTTGTTGTTCTTGGTGCTTTACGTGGCTTGCAAGATGTGAAAATCCCCATGTATATTACCTTTGTGTCCTATTGGGTTATTGGTTTTCCAATTTCCTACTATCTGGGAAACTATACCAATCTAAAAGCAGTTGGAATTTGGATCGGGCTTTTGGCAGGATTGACGGCAGCCGCTTTATTTTTGTATATTCGCTTTGCGAGATTGACAAGAAAGTTGGTAATGCAAAGCGAGAATAAATAAAACAATAAATACTTAACTATTAAATTCATGGAATTACCAAAATTTTTACTGGGCGACAACACCGATTTTCCTGAAGATATTTTTATCATTCATTTGGATTATCCCCGATTTATTATCAATCTGAAAGATGATGAAGTCGAATTTATCGAAGAAGCCGAAGATCTGGATGAAGGCGAACTAAATGCAGAAATGGAAGGATTAATTGTTCTTGCCAATGAGTTTTACGATAGAGAAATCAAACTTTACGAGGAGTAAATCTATTTTTTAAAATAGGTTTCTAATAATTTTTGAGCGGCTGCAAAGGGTGAAATTTCATCATTTTGCACCGCTTTTTTAGTTGCATTCATTGATGCTTGAATTTCCGGATTATTGTAAAAATTAGTTTTTAATTGTTCGTTGATGGTTTCTAACATCCAATATTGGTTTTGTTCTTTCCGTTTTTCAAAGAAATAATTATTGACTTTAGTAAGTTCCAGAAATTTATGAATGGTTTCCCAAACTTCCGCGATTCCTTCGTGACTTATGGAGCTACAGGTAGAAGTGGTAGGGATCCAGCCTGATTTTTTAGCCGGAAAAAGATGCAGAGCTCTCTTGAATTCCAGTTTGGCTAATTGAGCTTTTCGGATATTGTCTCCATCGGCTTTATTAATTACGATGGCATCAGCCATTTCCATAATACCGCGTTTTATTCCTTGTAAATCATCACCAGCCCCGGTAATTTTTAACAACAAAAAGAAATCTACCATGCTGTGTACTGCGGTTTCACTTTGACCAACACCCACCGTTTCGATCAATATAGTGTCAAAACCGCAGGCTTCACAAAGCGTGATGGTTTCCCTGGTTTTTCGGGCTACTCCACCTAGGGTTTCCCCAGAAGCAGATGGTCTGATGTATGCATTTTTGTCTTTAACCAATTCCTCCATTCGGGTTTTATCACCTAAAATACTTCCGTGTGAAATGGTACTGCTCGGATCTACTGCCAAAACAGCTACTTTCTTTCCTAAACTGGTCAAGTGCAAACCAAAGGCTTCAATAAAAGTGCTTTTTCCTACTCCGGGAACCCCTGTTATTCCTATTCTGACGGATTTATTGGCGTGAGGCAAACAAGCATTTATGACTTCATTGGCTTTCGCTAAATGGTTGGTGTTTGTACTTTCTACTAACGTAATGGCACGACTCAAAGCTGTGATATTTCCCGCTAATATGCCGCTAAAGAGTTCGTTAGATGAAGGCTGTATTTTTCTAAATTGCTGGATATGTTCCACCGCTGCAGCACTGATAGCATCAGGAGAAGAAACCCCAGGTTTTTCGTTAAGGGCAGAATGAAGTAGTTTTTTATTTGGCAAAGCAGCTTTTTTTAAAAGTAAAATTAATAAAAAAGGATGGTGAATGAATGGTGATTTGCATAAAATATCAAATTGATCGTGATCAGGCTTTTGATGCACAGCTAAATCAATAATTTTATTTTTTGAATTGAGTTTATAAAGGATTTGTCAATATCTTTGCACCATTATGAATAATTTTATCTTGATTTTTGTTTTTTTATTCCTCGGTATTGTGCTGCAAAATATAAAAGCATTCCCTGTTATTAGTGTTTACAAGCTGTTAAATAAGCTTGTTATTTATATTTGCCTTCCGGCTCTGGCCTTGTATTATATTCCAAAAATAGACTGGAGTCCTGAATTGTTATTCCCTATTGGGGTAGCCTGGATTGGATTTGTAGTTTCCTATTTGTTTTTTAGTTTTTTAGGAAACAAATTTGGCTGGTCTAAGAAACTCACTGGGTGTTTAATTATCACGGCTGGTTTAGGGAACACATCTTTTTTAGGTTTTCCAATAATTGAAGCATTATACGGTGAAGAAGGTTTGAAAACGGCTATTTTAGTAGATCAGCCCGGTTCTTTTGTAGTGCTTTCGACCTTAGGGATTCTGGTGGCAACAGTATACTCTACCGGAAGTCCAAATGGTGTTCAAATTGCCAAGAAGATTCTGTTTTTTCCACCTTTTATAACTTTTTTAGTAGCCTGTTTGATGAATGTTTGTAATGTGGATTTCCATGAGTACATCCAAGTTTTATTTCAAAAAATGGGAAGTGCAGTAACTCCTTTGGCTTTGCTATCGGTTGGTTTGCAATTGCGTTTTGAACGGAAAAGCCAGCACTGGAAGTTTTTAGGACTGGGCCTTTTGTATAAATTAATTTTGACCCCGGCTCTTATTTATGTGTTGTATGTATTGATTTTGCAACAGCATTCTAAAATTATTCAAGTTGCTATTTTAGAGTCGGCTATGGCCCCAATGATTACAGCTTGTATTTTAGCTTCTACGCACGGTTTAAAACCTCGATTGAGCAGTATGATGATTGGTTTTGGAATACCACTATCTTTTATCACGTTGTTGTTTTGGTGTTTTTTGGTTCAATTGGTGTAATTTCTCGGTTGCTAAAGAAAAACGATAAACTAGCTTCACTTACTTCATTCCAATATCGGAAAGGATGGTGATACGTTGGTATAGGACTATGATTTCGCACTGCTTTGAAAGAAAAAAAGTTGATTTTAGTTTGAAATCCAGAAAAAGGAATGTGCCGTACTATTATATGGGAGCAGCGTACTCCTATTTATTTTGAATAAAAAAAAGCTCGCCTGGATTAAAATCTTTAGCGAGCCTTTTAAAAAATAAAAAACAAACAAACTTATTTTTGATTCTCCAAGCGGTAGGAAGTTGTTTCAGTGTAGGTTTTTCCAAATTGATCTGTGGCTTTAATCTCGATCGTATGTACGCCTATTTCCAGATTCGTAGGAATTTTTCCTTTCCAAAGATGTTTGCTTTCTATAGGATTAGACGAGCGTCTGCCAGGAATTAATTCTTCGGTTAGATCCCATTCATAAACCTCAGTGGCATACGAAGGATCTATTTCCTTTACATAGTCCATTGCTTTCCATTCGCCTTGGTCTACGCGGTATTCGAGGTTGTCGTTTTTACTTCCCATAAAGAAATTCACATAAATTCCGGATCGGGTAGGACGGCCTTTTTCCACTACTTTGGGTGCAAAAACCTCCATTTGATAGGTTTTGGGTTTGCCCGCCACTTTATAATCCAGACTGTATTTATTTCCTTTAAAATTAATAAAGGCATATCCTTTTGGTGTTCCATCACGCATGGTCGAAACCGGAACGCCTTCAGAATTCAGTTTTCCGGAATACCAATCTCCGGAAGTGGTTCCAACATTGTAATGATGGTGTGGTTTTTCCTGTAACCAGCCATCGGTTTTGTCAAAGTAATCCTGGCGTTGAATGTGGGTATGGGCAGAAAGAGAAAGTGTGTTTGGGAAATCTTTTAAAAGTTCGAATAACTGATCCCGATCTGCATTTCTGAAAGTATCTTCATCGGTAGGCTCACTTATTGGAATATGAAAAGCCAGCACTATTAAATGTTCTTTTGAAACCAATTTCAAATCATTGGCTATAAACTGCAACTGTTTTGGTGTAAAACCGCCCCAATATCCTTTTTGATTTCGGGGATCAGGATAGAGCACATTATCCATTACGATAAAATGGACTTTACCATAATTGAAGGCATAATTTGCTGGGCCAAAATGGGCTTCGTAGGTTTCATCGGCCATTTCATCTGTGGTGGCATCAAAATTAAGATCGTGATTTCCCAATAAATTGTACCACGGAATCCCCGCTTTTTGTACCGCTTTAATGTAAGGATTAAAAAGAGCAAGGTCATTTCCTACTAGATCTCCCAGGCTCAATCCGAAAGGAACATTTTTAATTCCTTCTACTTCGGCTACAATCCCTTTGGCAAAAAAGTCAACTTCAGCCTGGGTATAAGGTTGCGGATCACCAAAAATAAGAGCTGTAAACTCTTGATTTTCCTGTTGGGGAACCAAACCAAAATCGATTGATTTAGGCAATTTTCCCGTGGGGTCTACTCCTTTGAATTTTAATTGAGGAGAGCCTTTGGGTTTGTGATTGTAAAAAAACTGGGGCAGATTATTTTCATCCACGCCTACTTTATAATTGGCGGGTTTAATTACGGCTATAATTGCATCGTCGCTACTAGGCAGGATGTATTTGCCTTTTTCATCGGTAAGGACCACTTCCAGACCATTGGTTACGGAAACATTAGCAATTCCTTTTTCATTTCGTTCTTTTTTGCCGTTCTGATTGTGGTCTTCAAAAACACAACCTTGAACGTTGGTTTGTGCCATAATTCCTATTGAAAACAGCAAGGCACAAATGGAGAATGTTGATTTTTTCATTGTTTATTTATTTTAAATTAAGATTTTATTTGTCCCACCAAACTTTAGTGTTAATATCATCTGTACCCAACATTTCAACTGCTTTGAGGTAATTTTGCTGGTTGTTGATTTGAATGCTCGTTGGATAATAAAAACGGGAAGGCATAATTCCATTATTTTCCATGGCAGTCGTTTTTGGAAGAATTGGGAATCCAGTTCTGCGGTATTCAAACCATTGTTGGTAATCGATAAAATAAAGGGCATAATATTTTTGAAGCATGATTCTTTCTAAAGTACCATCATAAGCTGCTAATGAATTATCAAAATAAGTACTGGGTATTGTGGCTCCCAATTGCTCCATGGCGGCCTGAACTCCTTTTTTATAATGCGTTTCGGCATCCGTGGTGAATCCTCTTTGCGCCATTTCGGCTTTTATAAAGGCTACTTCGGCATACGTCATCAAGAAAATATTCATGGGATTGGTTATCTGAGATGCATTAAACGTAGAAGCATTGTAAGCAAACTGAGATTCAGCTCCTGCATAGGCACTGGGAATTCCTTTGTAGCCTATGGAAACATTGTTCAAGTCTCTTGCAACACCAGCAATAACAGGTCTTCGGGGATCGGCCATGGTGTTTAGATTATCTATAAAAAAAGAGGCTATTTTTACGTTTAAACTAAAATCCTGTGGTCTTCCCCAAGGAGAAACATTAGGGGTTACTCCAGTTACTTTCAGGATGGCAGAATCGGATGTGTTTTCAAAAACAGGGTATTGTGTTGGATTTTGAATCATCGTTGCCAACTTTTGAAAAGAATTGGTTTCGGTACGGTTGGATATTCTCAACAACAAACGCATTTGAAGGGAATTAGTGAATTTTCTCCATTTTGTGACATTGTTTTGAAAGAGGATGTCACTGGCATAAATCATAGGTGTAGCGGAATTATAAAGGGCATTTGCTCGTTCTAAATCGGCTAAAATAGTGGTGTAAATTAATTCCTGAGAATCAAATGCGGGATAAAGGTTGCCTTCCTCACCGTTTACAGCTTCGGTCATGGGAACCGGTCCAAAAATATCCGTAAGATTGGCATACACCCAAGCATTTAGTGTCAGTGCAATGGCTTCATAATTGCGATCCTCTGCCCGTATCGCCGCAGTTTTCATTTCCTTGATATTATTGAGCCATTTGTAATAATTAGACCAGGACGAATAGCCTATTTCCTGACTTAAATCATAACGGTGAAGCCCTCCGGAAACGCTGGGAAAGGGGAGCGATACCTGCATCAAATCGAACGTGACACCCGCACTTCGGGTCGCGTTGTGTGTAGCCAGACCATAAATAATAGGATTAATTAATGTTCCCGGACTTATCTGGGCAATCCGGTTAGGGTCTTCATTGAGCTCGCTAAAATCGCCCGTGCAAGCAAAGTTTAGCAGTATTAGAACTAAAGTTGCAGTAAAAATTTGTATTTTTTTCATCTTTAAATAATAGTTTAGAAATTCACTTTTAAATTAAAACCATAGGTAGCAGGAGTGGGCATTTGACCCATTTCGATACCGGGTAAAATAGTATCTCCATTTAAGGCTGCCGTTTCCGGATCGAAAATAGGAAAGTCAGAAAGAACCGCTAAGTCTCTACCGAAAATCGATACATCTAAACTTGTAATGCCGGTATTCTTAAGCCATATTGGAGAGAAACTGTATTGCAGACTTACTTCTCTCAATTTTACATAAGAAGCTTCAAAAGAGTTGGACTCGACATTGGCTCTGCGGTAATACCTGGCGTACCAGTCCGGAGTCAGTGCCTCAGTAGTGTTTTGAGAATACGTACCATCGGAATTTAATACAACTCCTTCGCCTACAATCACTCCTTCTTCGCGTCCTTTTATGGTAGATCTGATTTTACCCATTTCAGATAGTTTATGATGGGTTTGGGAATAGATGATACCGCCAAGTTGACCATCCAACATGACATTTAAACCTATGTTTCCAAATTTAAAACTGTTGTATAATCCGGCTCTCCAATCCGGAGTGGCATCGCCTATGTATTGAATTTCATCCGGATAGGCCGGTAAACCCGCATTGTCATATACAATCTGACCGTCAGGAGATCGTACAAAACCGTAGCCGTATATTGCGGTTGTTGTCCCACCCTCTTTGGCAATCAATGTGGCTGAACCTCCTGAACCAATGGTTTGTTGTCCCTGAATACCATCGGCAAGTTCCATGACGCGATTCCAGTTTTTGGACCAAGTTAAAGTGGTTGACCACTTAAATTTATCCATATTGACAATTTTTCCGGTTAGGGTGAGTTCAACTCCTCGATTTCGAACTTCGCCAGAATTCATGATGCCGGAACTGAATCCCGTTGTGATGTCTAAGGGAACAGAAATAATTTGGTTTTTAGTTGTTGTCTGATAGACCGTCGCGTCAAAATTGATTCTGTTTTTGAATAATCGCCCTTCAAAACCGGTTTCAATACTGGTGGTGATTTCCGGTTTAAAATTGGCATTATACAAGGTTGATGGCGCTACTGCTGAACTTGCAAAGGCAGATTGATCGTAGTATTTACTGGTTCTATACGGATCAGTATCATTACCCACTTGGGCAAGAGACAATCGGTATTTAAAATATTCCAGTGATTTGGGTAAGTTGAATATTTCAGAAAGAATAAAACTGGTATTTACAGAAGGGTAAAAGAAAGAATTGTTTTGTACTGGTAAAGTACTGGACCAGTCGTTTCTGCCCGTAACATCTAAGAAAATCTGATCTTTAAAAGAAAGGGAGAACAGTCCGTACAAGCTATTGACTTTTTTATAACTGTCATTTACACTTATGATTGGATTGCTGATCCCATTTGCCAATTTATAAACATCAGGAACTACCAAGCCTTCCACAGCAGCATCCATTCTTTGGTATTTATAGCTCATCGCATTTCCACCTGCTGACGCAGAAAAGGAAAAATCGTTTGACAGCTTATTCTTGTAAGTCAATAAAAAATCAGAATTTACTTCCTGCATAAATACATCCTGTGTTCTAAAAAATCCTTTAGCATACCGGTTGATACTGTAGGGTCTTTTTTGCTCCCGATCCTGATGGTAGGTGTTTAAAGCAGTTCTCAATAAAAGATCTAAATTGGGAGCCAACTGGATTGTGGCGTTCAGATTTCCCACGATTTGGTTACTTGCTAAGGAATTTGTAGCTTCATTGGCAATTAAATAGGGATTATCAATATAACTACTGAAGGGTTGCAGCTGTTGGATTTGGTTTTGACCTTGTCTCCAAATAGGGCGGTACCAATCGAGATCTACATTTGGATTTTGGAAAATCGTAAAGTAGGCGATAGAGCCATTATTGTAACCGGTACTCGGTAAATTGTCACTGTCTCTGTTGTTGTAATTGATCACCGAAGCAATTTTAATTTTATCCGAGATTTTATAATCCGCATTCACAGAGGCTGTTATTCTTTCAAATCCGGTATTAGGCATGATCCATTCATTTTTAGAATGACCAATAGACATTCTCATGGAACCATTTTTGTCCCCGCCTTGAAGCGTGAGGTTGTTGTTTATAGTAATTCCGGTACGCCAGAAATCTTTAATATTATTCTTGTAGGGAGTCCAAGGTGTTCTTTCGGTTCCTTGAGTCTGCGTTACGGGATCGTATTGAAAATAGGATTGTCCGTCAAATTTTGGTCCCCAGGCGCTACTGGTGGAACCCGTATTGTTTCCATCGGAAGAACTTAAATAGGAATAATACGGATTTCCATTTCGATCAAATGATTTTCCGGTACCCTGACCATATTCATATTGGTAATCTGGCCAACGTTGAATGACGTCAAAAGTGACTCCTGTATTATAGCTAATCCCAAGGCCTTTGTTCTTTTTACCGGATTTGGTAGTGATAATTAACGCACCATTTGCGGCACGACTTCCATAAAGTGCAGTGGCTCCGGGTCCTTTTAAGACTGTTACGTTTTCGATATCATCAAGGTTAAGGTCTGAAATACCGTTACCAAAATCAACTGGAGAATCGCGGCCCATATACGCACTGTCAGATCCTGAGCTGGTTATTTTACTGTTTAGGGGAACACCATCTACAATAATTAAGGCATTATTCCCATTGGGATTCAACGAATTATTTCCTCTTAAGGTAATTTGTTGGGAATTTAGAGGCCCGGATCCTGAGGAAACGATATTTAAACCGGCCACTTTTCCTTTTATGCCTGAAGACCAGTTATTTGGAGCGGTTTGTGCCAGATTATCGGCATTGATGGTTTGTTGCGAAAAACCCAATTGTTTTTCCTGTCTTTTAATTCCTAAAGCAGTTACCACAACCTCGTTCAGCGCATTAGTGTTCGCTGTTAAGCGGATTACCAGTGGCGCAGAATTATTTTCGGATACTTCTTTGTTATCAAAACCCATATAGGAAACTACTAAAATCGCATTAGCCGTGGAGGTGGTCAGACTAAATTTTCCGTCAAAATCAGTTGTGGTGCTGTTTGTAGTTCCTTTTTCTAAAACGCTTGCTCCAGGTAAAGGCAAGCCTTGAGAATCATTTACTGTGCCGCGGGTGAGCTGCTGGATTGAAGGAGATTTGGTTACAGAAATGGTATTGTTGATGCGGCGAAATTGAAAGCCAGTTTGGGCGGTAATTTTATTTAAAATAGTATGTATGCTTTCCTTGTTTACCACTAAAGTCAAACGTTGTTTTGAAGAGGCGATTGTTTCGTCAAAAACAAAGGTGTAAGGAGTCTTTTTTTCTAAGATATCAAAGACTTCCCTGATTTGGATTTCTTTGATGTCGATAGAGAAATTTTTCTCCTCGGTAGTTATAGTTGTATAAGGCATTGCAGCCATTTCAGAAAACATGAAGAGGAAACTGAACAGGCACAGGTATTTTTTTAATTTTAGGGAAAAAAGAAATTGGATTTTCAAATTCATTTTAATAGGTTTTAAATATTTATTTTGTTTTAATGGGATCTCAATTCGAATGCCACTTAAGTATTGGTTTTAATAGCGAATTCCAGCATTTACTTCTTTGGTTTTTCTCGTATAAAAATGGTGTTTTGGTTTTGAACGTGAATTTCTAATTGTTTTACCTCGGCAATACTGTTGAGGATAGTAGTGATATTTTCGTTTTTAAATTTTCCGGTAATCCGAAGTTGCTCTAATTCCGGATGCTCAAAAAGAATGGTCACATTAAATTTATTTTTCAAAATTGCGGCTGTTTCGCCAAGGCTTGTATTTTCGAGTACTATAATATTTTTAGTCCAAGCCAAGAAATCTTCCCGGGTATTGTTTGTGAGCAGTGGAAGCTGTGATGTATGAAAACGCAGTTGTTGATTTTTAGTTAGCAATACGTTGTGATTGGGATTTTCTTTAGAATTCACGGTTACTTTTCCGGATAGCACACGGATGGTATTGGGGTAATTTTCATACGCGCTAATGGTAAAAGAAGTTCCTAAAACTTTGATTTTGAATTGAGGGGTTTCTACTGTAAAAGGACTTTTTGGATTGCGAACTACTTTGAAATAAGCTTCTCCTTTAAGGTCTAGTTTTCGGTTGTTTTTGAAATTGGTTGCGTAAGTAACGCTGCTGTTGCCATTTAAAACCAGCTGACTGCCATCAGGCAAAAAGAGTGTTTTTATTTCCCCTTTGGCAGCGGATTGTGTGATGCGATTTGTACTGGTAGATTGGGTTATTACGAAAGAAATTCCGATAAAAAGAAGTGCAATGGCAGCTATTTTGCCTATATTCGAATAGCGTTTTTGCAGCTTTCCTTTGGGCTTGTTAATGGTAGTATTTATTTTATGCAGGATTGCATTTCTTTTCTCTTGGGTTAAAGAAAGGATTATGATGTTTTGTTCTTTCTCTGTTTGTTTAAAGAAGAAGGTTTCTACAGCCTCTTTTTCGGATAGCGTGCATTTATTTTGAACATATTTTTGGGCTAATGTGAGGAAGTCTTCTTTTTGCAAAACGGGTCTTTTTACTATAAGTACCCGCTGGTATTGTTTTTACGTAGTGGGAAATTCAGTCTTAAAGATTTGGTAACAGAAGGGGGAGTGGATTAACATTGCAGCAACATTCCCGTAATAAAAATCGAGAATTGGCAGGGGTCAATCTTCATTTTAAGCAATTTCAATCCATCACTGATGTGTTTTTCTACGGTGCGGACTGAAATGTTTAATTTTTGGGCAATTTCAATATTGGTGTAATGTTCCAATCGGCTCAGGATTATGACTTCTTGGCTTCTGGGAGGGAGTTTCTTTATTTGCTTAAAAATTTCGGATTCAAATTCTTGGTATACTAAATGCTTGTCGGTTCCGGAAGGATTCGGGATGTTTTGGAGTATTTCAAGATGCCCGGAATCAAATTTTAAATCCCGAATGTGATTGGCAACTTTGTATTTGACGGCTCGGAGTAAATAACCTTCTAAATTTTCAATAGATGTATTGGCTGATTTTTCCCAGAGACTAATAAATATTTCCTGAACAATATCTTCGCAAATGGCTTCCTCTTTGTAGATTTTAAAAGCATAGGTATACAATCTTTTCCAATAACGGTCAAATAAGATGCCAAAGGCAAGCTGATCCTGGTGCTGCAATCTTGTTTGTAATTCCGTATCGGATAATAGCAGTAGTGTTGTTTTCATGCTGTAGTAGTTGCTACAAATGAAATCAATTTTAACAAGCTGGGATTCGAAAGGAGTTTAAGCTATGGTTAACGAATGTCGATGATTTATCCCCAACGGTGTTAAACATTTTTTTTTCTGGTTATTAAAAAGAAAAACGGCGCTGAAATAAGCGTCGTTTTTTATAAAGTGAAAATGGAAGGTTTTAGTTTAGCATTTTTTTCCGCTGACTTTTGCCATTGTTGCCGCACACTTTTTTCCTTCGGCTTTGCATTTTGTTTTGCATGTTTCAACTTCTGCGGCAGTCATTGCTTTGGAGTCTTTTTTGGCACAACAGGATTCTTTTTTAGCTTTTGCGACAGCTTTTACTTCTTGCGCACTAAGAGCGCTAGTAAAGAATGCAATTGCAACAAATGTTAGTATTTTTTTCATGTTATAAATTTTAAAGTTGGTTTATTTACTTTGGATATTGGTCCAAATATAGATAATAATGCGAATCAATTTTAAAATTCAGAGTACTATTAAAAATATAAGTAAGTTTTATTTTTTATAAATATACTTTTTAAGTATTTCTCTAAATAAGTTTTGCTGTTCTGCCATTAATAGGATTATTTTACAGGACTGTCCGTAACTAATACCACTTAATTATTCCAGCCACGAATTACCCGAATTACGCGGAATTTTTATTTTAATTTTAAAAAAAAAATTGCTGAAAATTAATGTGATTCGGTGCTAACTTTTTTAGGAATAGTTCTCTTTTGTAAATATAGTCCACTTAGTCGAGAGTCCTTTTGTTTTTTAGCAACTGTCCTTTTACAGAATTATCCAAACGCTATAATTTAACTGTTCAAATATAAAATATTTTTTAGTAAAACACTCTTTTTTTACCGTTTAAAAGCTATTATTACCGTTTAAACGCGTAAAAATGTATTTTTTCTGCTTTTTTTGTAAAAAAAAAATAGGCAAGGCAGTACTGAATTTCTACAAAGAGAGGCGTAATAATTTCTATAAATACCTAAACAGGATTTTAATTTACTGTAATAACAAATCGTGCTTGTTTTAATTTTTTTCCATCTTTTTTACGGATTAAAACGCAATTTTTAACTAATTTTAGCACCTTATTCAGAGTATACAGCTAGGTCAAAAAGGAGTCAAAAGCATCTTAAATAGTATGGCTTTCAGTCTTTTGTTTTTAATTAATTTAAAGGTTTAGGCTGCTTTTTGCTACTCCTTATTCGCGTTAATAATACAGTTTTATTAAAAAATATGAATTCATCTTCTGATAATGCAACACAAATTGACACTGCCGTTATTGCACAGCAAACCGTGTATCCTGTCCTGTTTTCTATTGCATTTGCTCATTTGCTCAATGATTTATTACAGGCCGTTATTCCGGCCGCGTACCCTATTTTAAAAGAAAATTTTAATTTAACCTTCACCCAAATCGGGTTAATTACCTTGGCCTATCAATTAGCGGCTTCCATTTTGCAGCCGATCGTGGGACTCTACACGGACAAAAGACCAAAACCTTTTTCCCAAATTTTCGGAATGCTTTTTACCTTATCCGGAATTGTGGGTTTGTCCTATGCGTCCAGTTTTTCAATGATCATAGTGTCGGTTGTATTGGTCGGGATCGGTTCGTCTATTTTTCATCCTGAAGCATCCCGAATCTCCTTTTTGGCCTCTGGAGGAAAACGGGGTTTGGCACAATCCATTTTTCAGTTGGGGGGCAATGCCGGAACAGCAATCGGGCCTTTACTGGTTGCCTTAATTGTGGTTCCTAATTCCCAATATCACATCATTTGGTTCGTCTCCGTCGCTCTTATCGGATTGGTTGTTTTGAGTAGGATTGCCCTGTGGTATCAAAATCATTTGAGTTTAAGGAGCACTAAAAAAGCGGTAATCAATTTGCCTAATTTGTCCCAAAAAACGATCGCAATCTCCGTGGGAATTTTGATGGTTTTGATATTTTCAAAATTCTTTTACATGGCCAGTATGTCCAGTTATTTCACCTTTTATTTAATCGAAAAATTTGGATTATCAGTGCAGGATGCCCAGTTTCACTTGGTTCTGTTTTTAGCCTCTTGTGCAATAGGAACTTTAATTGGTGGGCCTTTGGGCGATAAATACGGCAGGAAATACGTCATTTGGTTCTCTGTCTTGGGAGCCGCGCCTTTTACCTTACTGTTGCCGTTTGTCGATTTATTTTGGACCGGAGTCCTTTCCGTCCTCATTGGAACTATAATGTCCTCAGCCTTTCCGGCTATTCTGGTTTTTGCACAGGAATTACTGCCTAAAAAACTCGGAATGGTTTCTGGACTTTTCTATGGTTTCGCCTTCGGAATGGGAGGTTTAGGCTCTGCTTTACTCGGAAATCTAGCAGATCACACCAGCATCACTTATGTCTATTACCTGTGTGCCTATTTGCCGCTGATCGGAATTATTGCTTTCTTTTTGCCTAATTTAAAGAAAAAATAATACTTTTTCGTAGCTATATTTACTTCGTCAGTTCGCTTCGCTCGTATCCTGCTCTGTACTTGTATTCCAAGGTAATAAAAACTACAGCTGAAAAAGCCTCGTTTTTCTAAATCGGGAGATGCTGTTGCGATCAGAGCTCTAGGTATTTGGTTTCCTAATGGCATTATTTTTTAAAGGGCTTCGTTCTGGTTTTTATAAAAATTAGTAGAATTTTAAGAGTTGTTTTCCCTCTATAGTGTGTTTATTTCGATACCTTACAGTGTTACTAATTATTAAAATAAACAAGTATGGCAACAGTACGATTAGGCGATATTGCTCCTGATTTTGAAGCAGAAACGTCACAAGGAAAAATAGAATTTCATCAATGGCTAGGAGATTCTTGGGGTATTTTGTTCTCACATCCCGCTGATTTTACACCGGTTTGCACCACTGAGTTAGGAACAGCAGCACTGTATTATCCTGAATTTAAAAAACGAAATGTCAAGGTAATCGCATTGAGCGTAGATGGCGTCGATTCACACATGGAATGGATTAAAGACATCAATGAAACTCAAAATACTACTGTAGATTTCCCTATAATAGCCGATGAAGGCAAGCATATCGCGGAACTATATGACATGATTCATCCCAACGCAAGTGAGAGTTTCACTGTTCGTTCCGTTTTTATAATAGGACCAGACAAAAAAATAAAATTGACATTGACCTATCCGGCATCAACCGGTAGAAATTTTGATGAATTATTGCGTGTCATCGATAGTCTGCAATTGACAGCTAATTACAGCGTGGCCACACCAGCCAATTGGAAAGATGGAGATAGCGTTGTAATTTCGCCTGCGGTTAAAGATGAAGATATCCCGACTAAATTTCCAAAAGGCTACGAAAGGGTCAAACCGTATTTGCGTATGACTCCGCAGCCCAATAAATAATATTTTTTAGAAAACCGTATAAACATGAAAGCAGAATGAAAATAAATTCATTCTGCTTTTCTATTTTGTCAAAAATTAAAAATTACTTCTTATTGGTGATTAATAAACCAGAAACAATGATGCCCATACTAATAATTTGTATCAATCCAATTGCTTGATTTAGGAAAAAGTAAGCAAGAATACCGCTGAATATTGGGATTAAATAATAGATTAGAGCTGTTTTAGATGTGCCTATCAATCGTATGGCTTCGTTCCACAAATAGAAAGAAACCAGCGAAGCAAAAATGCCAACATAGGAGGTAATCAGTATCGTTTTAGTGTCAAAAACAACTTTTTTGTAAAGCAAATGTTCACAAAGATAAAAAGGAAAAAGGAGCAGTGTGCCTATTACAAAAACACTAAACAAAAATACTTTTGGTGTTAATTCAGGTGGTTTTTTACGCACTAAAATAGTGTAATACGCAAAAAAGAAGCAAGCCACAAGCATCAATAAATCCCCAATGGTAAAGTTTATTTTTAGCAAGGCCTGAAGCGAACCTTTGGTAATTAGCACTAGAACCCCTGTGATTATAGTTACAATTCCTATGATTTTTAGATTAGAAACGGTCTCTTTAAAAATAATTCTGGAGATTACAACAATAAATAACGGAATCGAAATGGCGATTAGCGATAAATTCACAGCACTCGTTGTTTTTCCTGCAATGTAAATTAACGTGTTGAAAATAGTGATTCCCAATACCGCCGTAAACACAAGATACCGGAGGTGTTTTTTAACAATTGTGAAATTTCTAGTAGTGCTTTTTAAAGCAAATGGAGCCAAAACGAGACATGCAATTGTCCAGCGCCAAAAGGCCAGTCCTATAGGAGGAATGTGGTCTTTTATGCCACTGGCGATGACCATATTTACGGACCATAACAAGGTAGCAAATAAGGCAAATAGAACTCCTTTAGTGGGATTACTCATTAAACCAAATTATGAATTTTAGCATACTGTAGTAACATAATAGTCTTGGCATCCTGCATTTGACCAGATTCAATCATGGCATACGCTTCTTCAAAAGACATTTCAATCACATCTATATTTTCTTCCTCATGTGCTACTCCGCCACCGTCACTTACTTTCAAAGATTCATCGTACTCGCCAACAAATAAATACAATATTTCAGTTACAGCTCCTGGCGACATATATGTTTCCATGACTTTTTTGACTGTAGAAATACGATATCCTGTTTCTTCTTCGGTTTCTCTAATGATGCATTGCTCCGGATTGTCTTGATCCAAAAGGCCGGCACAAACCTCAATCATTATTCCTGATTTATTTCCGTTAAGATAGGTTGGCAAGCGAAACTGGCGTGTAAGAATAACGGTTTTTTGTAAAGTGTTATAAAGTAAAATGGCGGCTCCGTTTCCTCTATCATAGACTTCTCTTTTTTGGGTAATCCAGGAGTCGTCTTTTTTTTGATAGTCAAAAGTGACTTTGTTTAAAAGGTACCAATTGTCTGAGAGCAATTCGGTTTTTTGTATTTTAATGGTTGGGTTTTTCATTCGTAGGAATTGATTTTTAAACTAAAAAAAACGTCCCGATTTATCGGGACGTTTCATAATCTTATTTCAGAATCGTTTGCTTTCTGTCTGGACCTACAGAAACAATTTTGATAGGCACTTCTACTTCTTTTTCGATGAATTCAATGTATTCTTTTAATTCGATTGGTAACTCATCATATGTGGTCATACCAGTCAAATCTTGTTTCCATCCTTTGAAATCCTGATACACTGGAGTTACATTTTCCGGTTCAATGTTGTATGGGAAATGTGAAATATTTTCTCCTTTATAATTGTATTCCGTACATACTTTCAACGTTTCAAATCCTGAAAGGACATCCCCTTTCATCATCATCAGTTGGGTTACACCATTCACCTGAACCGCATATTTCAGTGCTACTAAGTCTAACCAGCCACAACGTCTTTGTCTGCCGGTTACTGATCCAAATTCATTTCCAACACGGGCCATAGTTGCACCATCTTCGTCAAAAAGTTCAGTAGGGAACGGGCCACTTCCAACGCGTGTTACATAGGCTTTGAAGATTCCGTATACTTCCTTGATTTTATTTGGAGCAATCCCTAAACCGGTACAAGCGCCTGCGGCAGTTGTATTAGAGGAAGTCACAAATGGATAGGTTCCAAAATCAACATCTAATAACGAACCTTGGGCTCCTTCACATAATATTGATTTACCTGCTTTTTGCGCTTGGTGTAAATATTCTTCGCTATCAATAAAGTCTAATTTTTTTAGCTCTTCGATAGCTTCAAAAAATTCTTTTTCTAATTCTTCTAAATTGTATTGTATCGCAACATCATAGAATTTTATCATGGCTTCGTGCTTGTCAGCCAAAGCTCTGTAACGATCTGTAAAATCTTCTAATTCAATATCACCCACACGGATTCCGTTTCTTCCGGTTTTGTCCATATAAGTAGGGCCAATTCCTTTTAAAGTAGAACCAATTTTTGCTTTTCCTTTAGATGCTTCTGATGCGGCATCTAACAAGCGGTGCGTTGGCAAAATTAAATGCGCTTTTCTTGAAATGATTAATTTGTTTTTGATGTCTAAATTAAATTTTTCAAGGCCTTCAATTTCTTTTTGAAAAACTACAGGATCAATTACAACTCCGTTTCCAATGATGTTTACAGCAGTTTTATGAAAAATACCGGAAGGAATAGTTCTAAGAACATGTTTTATTCCATCAAATTCTAAAGTGTGTCCTGCATTTGGACCTCCTTGAAAACGTGCAATAATGTCATATTTCGAAGTAAGAACATCCACAATTTTTCCTTTTCCTTCATCTCCCCATTGCAACCCTAGTAATAAATCTACCGTCATTCTATATGTTATTTGTAGTTAATTTTTATATTTAGGAACGATCTTGTTCGTCCAGAGTATTCTTTTCCTTTTTTACACCGTAAAGGTATAAGGAGTGATTTGTAATTTCTATATCGAAAATTTCCTCAATTGTTTTTTTGATGCTTTGGATTCTAGGGTCACAAAACTCGATTACTTCACCGGTATCAGTCATGATAATGTGATCGTGCTGTTTGTCAAAATATGATTTTTCGTAATGTGCCTGATTCTGTCCAAATTGGTGTTTGCGCACTAAAGCACAGTCCAATAATAATTCGATAGTATTGTAAAGGGTTGCCCTACTAACCCGATAGTTTTTATTTTTCATTTTGATGTAGAGATTCTCTACGTCAAAATGTTCTTCACTATCGTAAATTTCCTGAAGAATAGCATAACGTTCTGGCGTTTTGCGATGTCCTTTTTTTTCAAGATACATTGTAAAAACATTTTTTACAATTTCTTGATTCTTGTTGTTATCTGTGGAAATGAGTGTCATATGCTGGCAAAGATAAATTTTTTAGTTTAAAGATTAAAATTTCCGGTTTGTTTAGTTTCAAGTTTGTTCCGTTTCAGGTATGAAAAGCTACATTATGTAAAAAACCAGCAACTTTTCTAGGTTTTATAAACTCGGGTTACCTTATCTATTCCATCAATCTTTTTGATATTATTGATTAATTTTTTTAAGATTGTATTGTTCTGAACAATTACGGCCACCTGCCCATGAAAGATACCTGCCTCTGTGCTCAAAGAAATACTCTGGATGTTCACATGCATATTATTCGAAATCACTTTTGTTAGCTGGTTGGTAAGTCCTAAAACATCCATTCCGGTTATGTTTATGATGGCTTTGAATTCTTCTTGGGAAGAGTCAATCCATTTGGCCGTCATGATCCGGTAGGCATAGTTGGATTGCATTCCAATCGCGTTTGGGCAATCTTTTTTATGCACTTTTATCCCTTCATTTATCGTGACAAACCCAAACACGTCATCCCCGGGAATTGGGTTGCAACACGGGGATAATTTATAATCCAGTTTGTCATGTTCTTTGCCAAATACGAGCATGTCATAATTGCTGCTTATTATTGGTTTATGAATGTCCTCATCAGCTGTGCTGGCGGTTCGTTTTATTTTATTCTTGAAAAAATTAATAAAAGTATTGCTTTTTTGGGCGGCATAATCTTTGAGTTGTTGGTTTTCTATAGCGCCAATCCCGACTCTGTAAAATAAATCTAAGCTTGTTTTTAACTTAAAAAAATTGACTAGCTCATTTACAACAGATTCATTTAAAGTTATTTTTAAATGCTTTAGTTTACGCGTCAGCAGTTCTTTTCCTTCTTCTCCAATTTTCTTGGTGTTCTCGTTTAAAACATTTTTTATCTTAGTTTTGGCTCTTGAAGTGGTCACATAATCCAGCCAGTTGATCGTTGGTTTTTGATGTTGTGACGTGATTACTTCAATTTGATCACCACTTTTTAATTCAAAATTCAACGGGACTAATTTTCCGTTTACACGTGTTCCCCTGGTGCGAATGCCTATTTCGGAGTGAATGCTGAAAGCAAAATCAAGCGATGTAGCACCTTTGGGCAAGGATTTTATTTCTCCCTTTGGGGTAAAAACAAAAATTTCTTTTGAATATAAATTCATCTTGAAATCCTCCACAAAATTTACTGCATTTGTCTCAGAATTCTCTAAGGCTTCTTTTAGTAAATTGAGCCAGACATCCAAACCACTTTCTTCGGTAGCGCCATTTTTATATTTGTAGTGCGCAGCATATCCTTTTTCGGCAATTTCATCCATGCGTTCGCTGCGTACCTGAACTTCAATCCAGCGCCCTTTGGGTCCCATTACGGTAATATGCAAGGCTTCGTAGCCAGTAGATTTTGGAGACGAAATCCAATCGCGCAACCTACTCGGGCTGGGCCTGTAGTGGTCCGTTACAATGGAGTATATTTTCCAAGCGATGAATTTTTCGTCATGGGGAGTTGATTTGTAAACAATTCGGAGTGCAAATTTATCATACACTTCGTCAAAACTTACATTTTGAGCCTGCATCTTTCTCCGGATGGAGTAGATTGATTTTGGACGGCCTTTTATGATATAATCAATTCCTTCAGTATCTAAGGATGTTTTTAAAATATTTGAAATAGCCTCAATATACGCATCCTGCTCCTCTTTAGTTTCTTTTATTTTACTTACGATTTCATTGTATACTGCTGGTTCCGTATATTTTAATCCTAAATCTTCCAGTTTTGTCTTGATATTGTACAAACCCAATCGATGGGCCAGTGGCGCATAAATGTACAAGGTTTCAGATGCAATTTTAGTCTGCTTGTCCTCTTGCATCGAATCCATGGTTTGCATGTTGTGCAGGCGATCAGCAAGTTTAATCAGGATTACGCGCACATCATCATTTAGCGTCAAAATCATCTTGCGAAAATTTTCGGCTTGCATTGAAACGTTTAGGTCTCTTTGCACCATAGATATTTTTGTTAATCCTTCAACAATTTGGGCTACTTTAGGATTAAATAAGCGCTCGATGTCCTGAATTGTAGTGGGTGTATCCTCGACCACATCGTGCAATAATGCAGCTGCAATAGAGGTTGCTCCCAAACCTATTTCTGAAGCAACAATTTTTGCTACAGCGATAGGATGAAAAATGTAGGCTTCACCGGACTTTCTGCGTTGCTCTTTATGGGCTTCTACAGATACATCAAAGGCTTTTCGGATGAGTTTTTTGTCCTCATCACTCAAGGTTTGGTAGCTTATTCGAAGTAACTCTTTGTACTCCTGAGCTATAGCTTTATTTTCTTTTTCTAAATCTATTTCGATCATAACGGCATGGTTCATTTCTTAAAAATAGCAATAAGTTAGCAGATATGCAATTTTATTTAAGCACGATATTACAGGATTTTTTTAAACGCTAAATTTTGAAAGTCATAACTGAAATCAGTCCGTCCGGAAATGGGTTTTATTGTGATTCAGACTGCTTTTCAATTGCCCCACATTCTAAAAATAAATACACATCAGCATGAAAATAGGTATTATTCCATTTTACCACACAATTACTGTCTTTGCAGAAAAAATAGCACCATAAAGTTGTGGGAACGTTTGGAAGCAAAATAAAATTTCTCTTTTACTTGAAAGTTGCACTTCTCTAAACCAATTGTCTTTAGGTGTGCCAATGAAAATTTTGAAATCTCCTATCAAAAAAGCATTCATCTTCAGTCTAAAATCCCCGTTGTCTTTTGGCTTCAAAGATCAAGATGGCTGCTGCAACGGAAACATTCATAGAATCGATTTCGCCCTGCATTGGAATAATAATATTTCGCGTGGCTTCTTCTCGCCATGCTGCTGTCAAGCCAGTTGCCTCTGTTCCTACTACTAAAGCCGTTGGTGTGGTGTAATCTTGGGTATGATAGGAAGTGGAGTTTTGTAGCGTTGCACAATAAAAATTGATTTTTCGTTCCTTCAAAAAAGCAATAATTTCTGCTGTAGTTCCGGTTGCAATTTGGTTGGTAAACAAACAACCTACGCTGGAACGCACAATATTTGGGTTGTATAAATCGCTTTTTGGGTTGGCAATAATCACGGCATCCAGATTAGCAGCATCCGCAGTGCGCAACAAAGCGCCAATGTTTCCCGGTTTTTCAGGTGCTTCAGCAACTAGAATCAATGGGTTTTCGGATAATTCTAAATCGGATAATCGCAATGATTTGGTTTTGGCTATAGCCAAAATACCCTCGGTGGTATCGCGATAAGCCAGTTTCTGGTAGACTTCTTTGTTGATTTCGATCAATTCTGCATTTTCAGAAAATTGATGCGCTTCAGTTTCGGAACAAAGTTCAGATAAAAACAATAAAGTTTCTATTTCGTAACCGCCTTTGATGGCAATTGAAATTTCCCGTTTTCCCTCTATCAAAAAAGTACCGGATTGTTTGCGCGCTTTTGCTTTTTCCTGCAATTGCACTAAGGATTTTATGTGCGGATTTTGTATCGAAGTAATTTGTTTCAAGGCTTTCCTCTATTTAATTAAACACGACAAAGATACACAGAGAAAATCCAGTTTTCTAATCTGATCCGAATATTTATTTGGAAGCAATAGCAGCATTAATGCCAGTTGCTTTGGTTATTTTTACGAGTATTTTCTTTATTTTTGTAGAAATTCCATATTTAAAAAATTTCAATCTAAATGTTTTACTTTCTAGACTTTGTCGGTACGATTGCTTTTACCATGTCAGGCGCATTGACCGCTATGAGTAAAAAACTCGATCCTTTTGGGGTGTTCATCATTGCGTTTGTAACGGCTGTTGGCGGCGGAACCTTACGAGATGTTATGATTGGTAGGACGCCCGTGGGCTGGATGCTAGACCTGAATTACGTGTATGTGATTTTTTTTGGGTTTGTTTTGTCGATTATTTTCAGGAAAAAATTTGATCGTTTGCGCACTTCTTTGTTTTTATTTGATACCGTCGGGCTGGGCGTTTTTACATTAATTGGTCTTGAAAAAGGAATAAATATTGGTTTGCATCCTGTTATATGCATTGCATTAGGAACGATCACAGCTTGTTTTGGAGGGGTTATTCGGGATATTTTATGCAACGATATTCCGGTGATTTTCAGACGGGAAATTTACGCCACGATTTGTATTCTGGGCGGAATGCTATTTTTTATGCTTCGGGAATTTAATTTGGATAAGGATATTTTATACATAACAACGTCAATTTTTATTATTATAATTCGGTTGATGGCCGTAAAATTCAAATGGTATCTGCCCACTTTAGAACCTAAATAAAAAATGATTACTTTCACAAAGTCTAAAACCAAAGCGTGAAAAATTATACCGTCAAACGATATCAAAAAAGCGATTATGCCCATTGGAATTCCTTTATTGGTCAAGCCAAAAATGCAACCTTTTTGTTTCACCGTGATTTTATGGAATACCATGAGGATCGCTTTGAAGATTTTTCAGTACTGATTTATGACAAACAAAAACTGGTAGCAGTTTTGCCAGCTAATAAATTGGAAAACAGCATTTTTTCACATCAGGGTTTGACCTATGGCGGCTTGGTTTTTTCAGCTATAATAAAAGCAGAGATAGTAGCGGAACTTGTAGACTGTGTTTTGTCTTTTTTTAAAGACCATAGCATCCAATCCTTTTATTTGAAACAAATCCCTTTTTTTTATTTTTCAAAAGGAAATGCTGAAATGGAGTTTTTCTTGCTTAAAAAAGGCGCTTTTCTGGAGAAGAAAGAAATGAATTTGGCCATTAATTTAGCAATGCCACTGACTGTTTCTAAAAGTAAATTGAAGCATTTGAGAAAAATGGAAGCACTCGACTTGCAACTTGTCGAGGAAGCGGAGCCGGACTCTTTCTGGGAATTGGTTTTAGAACCAAGATTGCGTGAAAAATACAATGCAAAACCAGTTCATACCTTGCAAGAAATCACAAAATTAAAGGCATTGTTCCCTCAAAACATCAAACAATTTTCAGTGTATTATGACGATGTAATAGTTGCCGGAGTGACACTGTTTGAAACCGAAACGGTGGTGAAATCACAATATGGAGCCACCACTAAAAAAGGCGAGGAGTTGCGCGCATTGGATTTTGCATTTATTACCTTAATAGAAAAATACAAAAAACAAGGCATGCTTTTTTTTGATATGGGTATTGTTAATGATACTAATGAAAGCGGATTTCATGCCGGACTTTTGAAACAAAAAGAAGAATTAGGCTGTACGGTATATGGCCAAGACTTTTATAAAATGAATCTAGTATGATACCATTTTTAGATTTAAAACAAACAAACAAGCCCTATGAAACCGCTTTTCAGGAAAAATTAAAAGGGTTTTTAGCGAATGGTTGGTATATTTTAGGGAATGAAGTCAGCGAGTTTGAAACCAATTTTGCGGCTTATTGCGGAACAAAATACTGTATTGGGACGGGAAATGGTTTTGATGCTTTAGTGCTCATTTTTAAAGCCTATATCGTGTTAGGAAAACTGCAAAAAGGGGACGAAGTCATTGTGCCAGCAAACACGTACATTGCCAGTATTCTCGCTATTTTGCAAGCAGATTTAATTCCGGTTCTGAGCGAGCCAAAATTAGAAACCTATAACTTGGATCCCGATTTAATTACAGCAAAAATCACTTCTAAAACGGGAGCGATTCTAGTGGTTCATCTCTACGGACAGCTGGCAGAAATGGAGAAAATAAATGAAATTGCTGTAGCAAACAATTTATTAGTAGTAGAAGATGCGGCTCAGGCTCACGGGGCTTCCTTTGAAGATGAAAGTGCGAAGACCCAAAACCAAAAGCCAAAAAACCAAGCCTATAGTTTTTATCCTGGGAAAAATCTAGGGGCATTAGGCGATGCCGGTGCCGTTACGACTAATGATTCTGAATTAGCCAGGGTTATTCAGTCGCTTCGAAATTACGGATCGGAAACCAAGTATTATAATGACTATGTAGGGATAAACTCCAGATTAGACGAATTGCAAGCTGCTTTTTTAAATGTGAAATTACCGTTTTTAAATGCTGAGAATGACCGCCGAAGAACAATTGCCAATCGCTATTTATCAGAAATAAAAAACGATAAAATAATACTTCCATTTTGGGATTTGTCAAACAATCATGTCTTTCATTTATTTGTCATTCGAACTCAGGATAGAACGGATTTACAAGAATATTTACGTCAAAACGGAATTCAAACGGTTATCCATTATCCAGTTTCGCCCCACCGTCAAAAAGCTTTCTCTTCCGAGACTGCGGGATGGAATATGTTGTCCTTTCCAATTACTGAAAAAATTCATGAAGAAGTTTTGAGTTTGCCCATAAGTCCTGCCTTGACACCGGAGGAGGTTCGTCATATTATTGCAATTTTAAATACATATTAAAAAGTGTCCGATAGTAAAACGTCATATCATCGCATTGTAAAAACGACGTCGCTTTTTGGAGGCGTTCAGTTTTTTATGATTATTATTGGGGTTATCCGGACTAAGTGTATTGCTGTTTTTATTGGGCCTGAGGGAATGGGGATTATTTCTTTGTTGAACTCGGCGATGAATCTTGTGGGCGGTGTTACTGGTTTAGGGATTGAAACCAGTGGTGTAAAACACCTTTCCAGTAGCTACAAAAACGACAATTTAAGTACGATTGCATCTGTAGCAGCACTTATAAAAAAGCTCGCAGTACTAACCGGGATTTTAGGATGCGTTCTTGTGATCCTGTTTTCTAGTTGGCTGAGCCAAATTACTTTTGGGAATTCGAATCATACTTTTACCTTTGTTTTTATTTCGATCACCTTGTTGTTCCGGCAATTAATGATTGGCCAGCTGGTTGTTTTGCAGGGTTTAAGAAAAATGCGGTTTTTAGCCAAAGCTAATTTTTATGGAAATGGATTGGGGTTGTTAGTTTCAATTCCGTTGTATTATTATTACCGGATTGATGCCATTGTCCCCACCATCATAGTTGCTTCTTTAGCCTCACTATTGGTTTCTTTTTATTATTCGAAAAAAATACCATTTGAAAAAAATGTGTTTTCTAAAGAACAAGGAAATGCCGAAGGAAAAAGTATTATTAGACTAGGTATTTTATTGACATTAAGTGGTTTGCTGACCTTGTTATCAACGTATTTGATTCAAATTTTTGTTGGAAAATGGGGTGGTTTAGAACAAGTTGGGTTTTACAATGCCGGTTTCACCTTGTTGAATTCCTATGTGGGAGTAATTTTTACGGTCATGAGTACCGATTATTTTCCAAGATTAGCGTTCATTAATGCGGATAATGAAAAAGTAAGAACCAGTGTTGTTCAGCAATCGTTTGTTTCAATATTGATTATTACACCGGTAATCATTTTGTTTTTAACGTGCATTCCGTTGATTGTGAAAATTATATTTACACCGGAATTCAACGCCATTATTCCAATGGTTTGTTTTGGAATAATAGCAATGTTGTTTCGGGCCGTTTCGTGGTCAATGGGCTATATTTTGATTGCCAAAGGCGATTCGAAAATGTTTATGCGAACTGCTGTTGGATTTAATAGCATTTCGCTTATTTTGAATGTTTTAGGGTATTATTATTATGGTTTGGAAGGTCTTGGATTTAGTTTTTTGCTCTATTATTTCATTCATTTTTTGGGTTTAAAAATAATCACCAAAAAAAGATATGGGTTTTATTTTGAAAGCGATTTTTATAACACTTATTTAATTTGCATCTTGCTGTGTGTGGCAACTTTTTTGTTCAGACACCTTCCAAATCCAATTTTAAAGTATGGCTTAATGTCACTAATGGTAGTAGTGTCGATTGTTTTTGTTTTATTTGAAATGAACAAAAAGACCGCATTAAAAGAATTGTTCAATGCTATAATTAAGAAAAAGAATGATTGAAATACTTAAGAATGTTTACAGAAAAGTAAGATTTTTTTATCATCGGTTACAACTGTATTATTCCGTAAACTGGACCAAAACACTGTACTTTAATTTTAAAAAATTCCCGTATCCTATTGCTAAGCAGCTCCCTGTATTTTTTTATGGAAAAGTAAAATTTACTTCAATAACGGGTGCAATCAAAATTGAGGGAGTTGTCAAAAAGGGAATGATTGGTTTTGGACAACCTTATGAAATAAATACGCTTCACAAAGGAATTGCCGAAATCACTATTTTGGGAACGCTCATTTTTAAAGGTCACATACAATTAGGTAAAGATTATTTTATTTATGTTGGTGACGGTGGATTGTGCGAATTGGGACACATGGCTTCATTGGCCTCAAATGCAAAATTGATTTGTATGGAGCATGTTGTATTAGGGGATTACGCCCGTTTTGGTTCGGAATCACAAATTATGGACACTAATTTCCATCAGATGATGGATACTACAACGGGTGAAAAGTTTAAAATGACAGCGCCAATTAGAATAGGAAATTACAACTATGCAGCCAGCAGGGTTACGGTACTGCAAAATACGACTACCCCTGATTTTTGTACGATAGGCTCCAGTAGTGTGTGTACTGCGGATTATACGTCATTTGGTTCAAATATTTTGATTGGTGGTATTCCGGCAAAATTTATAAAAAACGCCATTTCCAGAGATTGGGAAGGAGAGAAAGCCTTGCTGGACGAGTATTTGATAGTGTAGTTTATGAAGCTAACAAATGAAATCGCAACTTAATTTCCATAATAATATAGCGCAGTAACAACGTATTATGAGCAGTTTTATAGGTGAGAATCATCTCAAAATGAATGCGTTTTAAAATTGCTTTATCCTCTTTTTTTGTTCTATTGAGCCCAATTGCTTTTTTAAGGATCAAATATGTACTCTGATTAATTTTTCTGGCTCTGGCATCTTTTTTCTTAAAAAAATGAGTGCCTAGGGAGTGGTGTACAATTCTTTTTTGAACCAGAATAGCATCAATAAAGTCAAATTCGTACGTTCGAGAAGCCCGAATCCAAAAATCCAAATCCTCGTACGCCAGCGTTTCATCATAGCCGTTCAAAGCATCGAAGAGTGATTTTTTGACCATTGATGAAACGGAGCAAATACAGTCACCACCAGAAAGAACGGATTCATAAATATCTCCCGTTGTTCTTTCCTTGACTACCTTTTGAAAGCTATCAACAGGGAAATAATAAGATTCGTGTTTGCCTTTTTCAGTGATTAATTCGACGTTTCCATATACAATTCCAAGATTTTTAAAAGTTGTGTTGTTGAAAGCATTTATTTGTGAAGTGATGCAATTGGGCAATAATACATCATCAGCAGCCAAGTCAATAATATAATCCCCTTTTGCTGTTTTTAAGGCATTATTGAAAGACTTAGTATTCCCTAAATTAGTGTCATTGGCTATAAATGGAATTTGTGGATAATCCAGAAGCCATTTCTCAATTACGGATTTAGAATTATCAGTACTGCAATCGTCTACGATAATCAACTCAATAGTATCGTAATGTTGGTTTAATACGGACATTAAGCTCTCTATTACATAATCTTTATGATTGTAACACAAACAAATAACGGTGACTAGTGGATTATCTTGCATGTTTTTTTAAAAGCGTTATATTTGAGACGAAAATAACAAATTGAGAATGATAATACCCAATAAAAAATATAAAATCGCATTAATAGGGTACCGATTAAGTGATGGAGGTGCTGAAAAAGTGATGGCTGTTTTATCCTTTTTTTTTGAAAAACAGGGCATAGAAGTTCATACTATTATTGTCCTGGATGCCGTTTCCTATTCCTATGCCGGAAAATTAGTCAATTTGGGTAAAATGAAAAACAAAACCAACGGTTTTTTAAATAAATTCAGTCGGTTTTTATTTTTGAAGAACTATTTGAAAGAGCATGAATTTGATTTTATTATTGATTTCCGATTTAGGATAAAACCCATTCAAGAATTATTAATTTCAAAATGGCTTTATAAAACCAATACTATTTTCACCGTGCACAGTTATTTGATTAATCATTATATGCCCAATTGGTCGGTGCTTACCCGATACATGTATGGAAATTGTTATAAAGTGGTTAGTGTTTCTAATCAATCGAAAGAGTTAATAGCGCGAAAGCACCAGCTGAAAAATGCGATTACCATTTACAATCCTATAGATATTGAGGAAATTGTCAGGAAGAGTGAAGAACCTGTGGCACTTAACTTCAAGTATATTATTGGGATAGGTCAAATGGAAACTAATATCAAGCAATTTGATAAATTAATTGAAGCGTATGCCCATTCGACTTTACCCCAAAAAGGGATACATTTGGTTTTATTAGGGGAAGGCAAAAGAAAAAATATTCTTTTAAAGTTAGTAAAAGAAAAAAAACTGGGAGATAAAGTTCATTTTTTAGGGTTTAAACAGAATCCGTTTAAGTACCTGAAAAATGCTAAATTCTTTGTTTTGAGTAGCTTGAATGAAGGACTGCCAAATGTTCTACTAGAATCATTAGCCTGTAATACACCGGTAATATCCTTTGACTGCTTAACTGGTCCAAGTGAAATAATTGTAAATAAAGAAAATGGTTTATTAGTTGAAAATCAAAATGGTAGTAAAATGACGGAAGCGATGAATTTATTCATTGAAGACGAAGTATTGTATCAGTATTGTAAACAAAATGCATTGGCAAGCGTACAATCCTTCTCAATTGAAAATATAGGCATGCAATGGTTAGATGTAATGAAAATTAGCAGAAAATGACAACAGTAGAAAACGTACAAGTATTAAAAATTCCTGTAATAGACGATGTTCGTGGAAACTTAGCCTACATTCAAAGTGGTGTAATTCCATTTGAATTCAAACGAATTTACTATCTCTTTGATGTGCCTAGTACTGCTTTTAGAGGTGGTCATTCCCATATTCAGCAACAAGAAATTTTAATTGCATTGAGCGGTAGTTTTGAGGTGGTTGTTCATGACGGTATCGAGAAAAAAAGCTACCTATTAAATAAACCAAACGTAGGTTTACTCATTACAACAGGAATTTGGAGAGAACTGCAAAACTTTTCTTCGGGATCAGTTTGCTTGGTTTTAGCCTCAGATATGTTTAAAGAAGAAGATTATATCAGAGATTATGACGAATTTTTGAAATCAAAAAAATGAAGTTGCTATTTGTAGTTCCTAACATTAATAACGCCGGAGGTGTGGCAAGAGTTATTGCTGTCAAAGCCAATTATCTGGTTGAACAATTAGGCTATGAAGTTGTTATTCTGACTCAAAACGGAGGTCATTCTCCTTTGTTTTATTCTTTTAATAAGAAGATCACTTTTCACGATATGATTTTAAAAGGAAAAAATCTTTCTTTTTTGAAAGCGTATTGTAAGAAACTAAACAGTTGTATTAAGACTGTAAACCCGGATATTATACTTGTTTGTGATAATGGTCTAAAGGCATATTTAATTCCTTTTATTATAAAATATAAAATTCCTCTGGTACTAGAAATGCATAGTTCCAGGTTTATTGAAGAAAGTGAAATTGTGACAAACAGTTTTACTAAATTGTTCTCGAATCTTGTTTTACAACTGAAAAAAAACGGAATAAAAAAATACAATCGATTTGTTGTTGAAACAAACGAGAGTATTTCAGAATGGAACATAAAAAACACACTGGTTATTGCGAATCCTTTATGGTTTGTAACGGAAAAATCTGGTGAATTAACAAACAAAAAAGTAATTGCGGTAGGGCGACATACGTACGAAAAAGGTTTTGACAGCATGTTGCACATCTGGAAAAAAGTGGTTTTAAAACATCCAGATTGGATATTGGAAATTTATGGAAAATCTAATGAAAATATCGATTTAAAACAACTTGCCCAAAAATTGGATGTTTCAAATAATATAGTTTTTTATGAACCTGTTCAGAATATTAACGAAAAATATTTAGATGCTTCATTTTATCTGATGACGTCTCGATATGAAGGTTTTGGAATGGTGTTAATTGAGGCAATGGCTTCCGGATTACCCTGTATTGCTTACGATTGTCCTTGCGGACCAAGAGCAATAATCACGCATAAAGAAGATGGATTTTTGATTGAAAACGGGAACGAATCGGATTATGTAGCGGCTATAGAAATTTTAATCGAAAACGAGGTGTTACGAAGTGAAATGGCAAAAAAGGCAAAATTATCGAGTAAAAAATATCACATCGATGCCATTATGCAAACTTGGCATCAATTGTTTATTGGACTCAAAAAAGGAGTTTAGGTTCTGCTCTTAAAGTCAATGGAGCATAAATAACCTGCTCTGAACAAATTAAAAACCAGTATATTAGGATTGTCTCCGGTCAGGTTTTTAAATAATAATTTTTCAAAAACGGCATTTATTTTTGAAATAATAAAAGTTGATTTGGTTGTTTTTAAAAAATGATACAGTTGCAATAATCGTACAAATTCAATGTCAATTTTTTTCTTCTGATACAATAAATTTAAATTTTCTAAAGACTCTTTGGTCTTGTTCAAATACACTAGATTAGTGTCTAAATCGCCATGTTCAACAGGGTTTTCTATATGGCTTACTTTGGATTTTAATTTGCTTAGTTGAAACGAGAGTTGGGTGTCATCGTGACCGTATTTTTTTATGGTTTTGTCAAATTGTACCGTGTCAA
This sequence comes from Flavobacterium sp. ZB4P23, assembly GCF_003970375.1. NCBI lineage: Bacteria > Pseudomonadati > Bacteroidota > Flavobacteriia > Flavobacteriales > Flavobacteriaceae > Flavobacterium > Flavobacterium sp. ZB4P23. Next base: position 95,511 of record NZ_RYDK01000002.1, on the reverse strand, counting down.
AACAGACTTTTTTAATTATGGTATTATTAAAAAGTAGTGAGTGGTAGGGTTTTGTCTTTCTGTTTGCAGCAGATTTATCTTCAATGAATCTTCCGTACTTCCACCGTAGTTTTTGATTATCAGAAGGACATTTTTCTGGATGCAAGCGTCCTCCATAAACCACATCAAAATCAAATAAATTTGATAAATATCTTTTGATATAATCAGAATTCAGAAAAGTAGAATCCCCGTCTATAAAAAGTAAATACTCAAATTTTGCTTTTTCGGCAAGTGAATTCCTGTTTTCTCTGTGGGCAATGTTTTCTTTTAATGAAACAAAACTGCAGTGAGAAAGCAAATTTATTTTTTCATTAAAAATATTTAGGGAAGAATCAGAAGCATCATCTTGGCATAAAATCTCAAAATCAATATTGCATTCCAAACATTGTTTGCGCAGCTCCAATGCTAAAGGATACACATTATAATTGTATATTGGGATAAGAATAGAAAGCATTACACGGCTCTCTGTTGCACTACTTCAAAAATTCGTTCGTCTTCACATTTTAATGTTTTCGAAGGGAATTTCATAAGCAACGCATAATCATGAGTGGCCATAATGACTGTTTTTCCATTGGCATTGATGCTTTTTAATACTTCCAAGACTTCAGCACTGGTTTGTGGATCCAGATTCCCGGTAGGTTCATCCGCAAGTATAAGTTCAGGATCGTTGAGTAAAGCTCTGGCAATGGCAACACGTTGTTGCTCACCACCTGAAATTTGGTGTGGCATTTTGTTGCCAAACTCTTTCATTGCTACTTTGTCCAGCACCTCATCAATTTTTCGCTGCATTTCATCAGCATCAGTCCAGCCTGTAGCTTTCAGGACAAATAACATATTGTCTTTAATGGTTCTGTCCGGCAGTAATTTGAAATCCTGAAAAACGATTCCAATTTTTCTTCTCAAAAACGGAATATCATCTTCTTTTAAGGTGGCTAAATCAAAGTCAACAATACTTCCTTCGCCTTCTTTTAAAGCCAAATCACCATACAAGGTCTTCATTAAGCTGCTTTTTCCGGAACCTGTTTTTCCTATAATATACAGGAATTCACCATGTTTTACCTCCAAATTTACATGAGCTAAAATAGTTTTTTGTTCTTGGAAAATAGTAACGTTTTTTAAAGACAGGACAGATTGTGACATAATACAGTTTGTTTATGGGGTAAAAGTAACAAGATAACGGTTCTATTCAAAATAAATTCTATTCTATTCAACGGATTTTCAAAAAACAGGTATAAACAAGGGAAAGTCCGAATTTTATTTAAAGCCAATTTATCCGCACTTTATTGCTGCTTGAAGTTCCCATTTTAGCATAAAAAAAGAGTAGAAAATGAAGGTTTTCTACTCTTTTAATGAAATATAATTTGTTAAGGACCTTTTCAGTAGCCTCACTCAAACAGGATAGTTTTGTTGCTTTAAGGAACAAATGAAATCAAGACGGAAGTTCTTATTTTTTAAAGCGCAATCCTCTATCGGGATAATCCGTTATGATGCCATCAACTCCCCAACCTAGAACCGTTTTCATCCGACTTGCTTCATTAATAGTCCAAGGAATAACTTTCATTCCTTTGGCATGTAATTCCGCTACAATTTCGGCAGTCAATAGCGTATGTTCTGGACTGTAGCTGTCTGGGATAAATCCCAAAGCATCTAAATTTGTTTTGACACTATCTTTGTACACCAGAGCCGCTAGTTTGTAATCAGGGTAGGCTTGATGGATATAGCGCAGTACTCTAAAATCAAAACTCTGGATAGTTAGTCTTTCCATAGGGATACGCCCTTGGATTGTTTTAATAAATAAATCTGCAAAAACCTGAGGTGTTGGATGGTATTTATTGTCCCCCTCTGGAGTACTTTTTATTTCAATATTATAGAAGATCTTTTGGTCAGATAAAAGTTCAGACTGCGCAATTACATCCAACAGCAATGGTTTTGAAACCCTACTATTAGTCTGCTCCGGAAATTGTGGATGTTCGATGGTGCCACAATCATAGTGCTGTACTTGTGAATAAGTAGTCTGATAGATATTTAAGTTTAATTCGTCCTCCTTGTTAATAGTGTTTCCTAAACTATCCAAACAAATTATGTGGTTGAAAAAAGGATCATGTGATACCAGTATTTGGTCGTCCTTTGTAACAACTACGTCTAGCTCTAAGGTGTTTACTCCCAATTTGATTGCGTTTTCAAAGGCAACTAATGAATTTTCGGGGTAGAGTCCTCTTGCTCCACGATGCCCCTGTAAATCAAAATTAAAGAGAGTTTGAATTTCACCAGGAAGTAATTGGACTATTTGTTTTTCTTGTTGAGCCTTGCAACCTAGCGTACATATTGCTAAAACTGCTGTTATTATGATTTTATTCATGTTTTTATTGTAAAATTGTTTGGTTTAAAAAGTCTACCGTAGCCTGATGAACACCTTGCCAATCCTTTGAACGTAAATCACAAGCAATAACATGATCCCCACTTTCTGGAAAGGCTATTTTTGTTTTTTTGTTTTCAGGCGTTCCTAAAGAGTTGTACATTGTATGCATGGCAGAAACGGAAACGACTTGGTCTTGTTCTTTTTCGTTTTTGTAATAATAGCCTAAGAAAACCGGACACTTGACCTTTGTAAATGTAGTTTCGGTCATGTTTTGCTTAAGCATAGTGATTAAGGAAACATAGCCATTGATGTGGTAATTGGTAGACCAGTACTTAGCTTGTTCCTCTGGGCGGTTTTGTGTTCGCATATTGCCACCAATAGTTTCTTTGAATTTCTCTCTACCACCAGGCAGGATGATACCCGCCATAGCAGGATTAAATAAATCGACAAAAGGCGAATAGAGGATCAATCCCGAGATGCTAGGATCTTCGGATGCCAATTTCAAGCTTAAAGTTCCTCCCGTCGAGGTACTGACCAAAATTACTTTTTCTCCCAGTTTTTTCCCAATTTCTAGTGCTTGTTGAGCAGAGGCAATATAGTTTTCAGGCGTAAGAAATTCGAAGGTGTTTTTACGATAAAGACCATGTTCCTCTAAACGCGAGAGGTAGATGTTGGCTTTGTATTGTGTAGAAAGCTTTTTTAAAACCGGTTCTCCCTCACGGTGACTGGCACCAAAACCATGCAAATAAACAAAAGCAACAGCTGTTTTTTTGTTTTTATACCCATCAGCCCATATTATTTTAGCCGCATTGTTTGGCTTGATTCCAATTACTTTAGCTTCTGTAGTAGCGAGATAGGAATCTAAGCTGGATATTTCTACTGTGCTTATTCCTTCTTGGCTAAAAATAGAAGTACAAAAAAAGAGTGCTGCAAGTAGTGTGTTTATTGTTTTTTTCATTTTTGTTAAAATTTAACAGCCATTTGTACACCATAGAACTGAGGTGCACCAGCTATAAAAGTTGGTATTCCAAAAGCACCACCGGTATTTCCGGCATCAATAATATACTTTTTGTCAAAAAGATTAGTCATGAATAATCCTATTTCGTATTTTTTTCTAATGGTTAATCCTGTTCTGATATTCAAAAGACCATACCCTGCTTGTGAAATATTAGGTAAGTTTGTTTCTTCAAAAAACACTTTCGATTTGTATGTATAGCTTGGTCTAAGGTAAAGGTCTAAGATAGTGTTTACAGATGGATTGTAATTAAATCCAACAGAAAAGGAATGTTTTGGAGTCAATCGGAAAGTATTTCCCGCCAATTGTTGTTGGTTCCCGTCTGAATCCGTTTCATCAAAGGCAGCATCGATGTACGCATAATTGACAAAGAAAGAACTGTTTTTTGTAAACTGATATTGCAAGGCCGTTTCAAAACCAAAAGTTGAGGCAGAACCGCTGTCATTTGGCTGAATCACTAAACCATTCTGTTCGTCTAATCGTGCGATAGTCGTTTGAAAATTGCTGTAATCGTATATAAAAGCATTGATGTCAAATTGCAATCGGTTGTTTAGGAAGAGAGATTTGGCGCCAAATTCATAAGACCATACCGTTTCATCCGATAATACATTAACAGTTTTCGCGGTAACATTAATTACGTTAGGTCTTCGGCCTCTGGCAACATTCCCAAAAAGAGTAATGTGGTCCGTTATATCATAATTTATAGCAAATCGTCCAACAGCAGAGGTGAAGGTTTCGCTGGCAGTACGTTTTCCATTTGTAGGAGCAAATAAGTTGTTAGGAAAAACTCCTAAAAAATTACCCAATACACCAGGCTGATCTGCATTTTGAACCTCTAAACCGGCATTACTATTTTCTAAAGTAGCTCTTACACCCAAAGTAAAAGTCAATTTATCAGTTAAATCATAAGATGCATCTGCGAAGATATCTCCAGAATAATTCTCTCCAAAATTGGTTGATTTTTCTTTGTTGAAAGCTAAAAGCGGAGCTCCTGCCAATGGACCAAAAGCAGGGTCGTTTGGAATATTTGGGTATAAGGTAGGAACGCCATTAACGATTAGTGTGTTTCTAGCTGCCAATAAGGCAAAATAACTTTGTTCATTTACTTCAAAAGGAACCGCTTGAGATCCTTTTTCATAAAAAACATTTGCTCCAAAGAAACCGGATAATTTATTTTTATCATTAAAATTAAATCTCATTTCTTGGCTGAATTGTTTTCCTTCGGCAATTTCTCTAAAGTAAAGCACTGGAGCTGCCGTACCATCGGCATCAAAAGCTTCATCTGATTTAAATTCTCTGTAAGCTGTGGTGGCGGTCATATCCCAATTAGGATTGATTTCAGATTTCAATATCGCTGTAAGACCATAAACTTTTCTGTCGATTCCCAATTCGGTTCCTCTTTCTAAGTCCGCAAAGGTATTTGGGTTGGTTGTTCCACCTAAAGGGGCATAAGTTCCGCTTTTGAAACCCGTTCCCGGTGGGGTGTCCTGTTGCCAGTTTGCAATTAAATCTAAACTGGTTTTATCACTCATTAAATATTTTAAGGAAGTTCTAAAAGCTAGCGTTTCTTTACCATTCAAGTTGCCTCCAGATCTGTTTTCTATAAAACCGTCTCTTTTACTCAGGATTCCGGCTACTCTTACAAATAGGTTATCCTTAATGAGGGAAGTGTTTACAAACCCATTCATTGAGAACTGATTATAATTACCCGTTCCTATTTTTAGTTCTCCTGAATTTTCGTTTTTAGCTTTGTTTTGAATAATATGCATGGCACCAATTTGTGCACCTCTGCCAAAAAGAGTTCCCTGAGGACCTTTTAGAACTTCAACGCGTTCAATGTCAAATAACTCTACTACAGATCCTCTGGATTTACTGATGGAAACGCCATCTTGAAAAATTGAAACGCGTGGTTCTACTCGAGAATCCCCACTATCACTGGTAATTCCTCTAATAACGATACCAGGATTATTTACACTTTGAATCTGGATTTGTAATCCAGGAACATAATCTGAAAAAGCATCATATTCTGAAATCCCTAAATTTTCAATAAATTTCCCCCCATAAGAGGTAATGGCGATGGGAACATCTTTATTTAATTGTTCTCTTTTTTGGGCGGTAACAATAATACCATCTAATTGAAAGGAACTTTCTTTTAAAATAAAATTTTGTGTTGTTTCGGATTGGTTTAAGGAGATTGAAATTTTTTGACTTTCGTAACCAAGATAGGCCACTTGAATTGTGTAAGTGCCGAATTTTATATTTTGCAATTGGTAACTTCCAGCAATATCAGTTATCGTGTTCTTAGATATGGTATTAATGTTGATTGATGCACCAATAAGAGGTTTGCCTGATTCGTCTGTAATGATTCCATTTAAAGTGCTGTTTTCTTGTGCTTTAATAGTAAAAAACCATAGTGTACTCAATAAAATAAAATAGTAATTAACTTTCATTTTTTTTATATGTTTATGTTTAAATTTATTAAAGTAAAGATATTTTTAAGGTGTTAAGCCAAAACTCGTTGTCCGTTACTATTGTGTTAACGGATCCGGTGATCAGGTTATTAAAAGGTATAATAATTGGTCAGTCTGTTTTAAGAAGGTTAAATTATAAACGGTTAAAAAAAAATATTCATAATAAAAACCAATCGCAATTCGTTATAAAGATCAGAATGCAATACATTTGAATTATTAAAATAAAACCACAATGCGTAAAATTTCTTGGCTTTTCTGTAGTTTCTTCATTAGTAGCACTATCAGTATTTCGGCACAAAAATCAACTATTTATACCCACGATTTAAAGGATTTCAACAAAGCGGTTTCGTTGTTTAACGAAGAACAATATGCATCGGCACAAATTATTTTTAATAAAGTAAAAGAATCCGCCGGCACCGATGAATTAAAATCAGATTGTGCCTATTATGTGGCAAATTGCGCCATTCGTACTAATCAAGCCAATGCAGATCAGATGATGGAACGCTTTGTTTCGGATTATCCTACGAGTGTCAAACAAAATCAAGCGTATATCGAGGTGGCACAGTATCATTTTAGTTTGGGAAATTATCCCCAAGCCCTGCAATGGTTTGACAAAGTGGATGAAAGGAATCTGAGCAGAAAGGAGCAAGACCAGTTTAATTTTCAAAAAGGGTATAGTTTTTTTAATGCCAAAAAGAAAAAAGAGGCAACTGTTTATTTTAATAAAGTGGTGAATGCTCCTGAATATGGTTCGCAAGCTAAATATTACTTGGGATTCATGGCCTATGAAGGAGATGATTATAAGCAAGCGACAAAATATTTTGACGCCGTTTCCGGAGAAGAAAAATACAAGGAAAAACTGTCTTATTATCAGGCGGATATGAATTTTAAATTAGGAAATTTCCAAAACGCAATTGATTTAGGGGAAAAAGCAATGGCCAAATCAAATCCTTTAGAAAAATCGGAACTTAATAAAATCATTGGCGAAAGCTATTTTAATTTAAAAAAATACGATACCGCAATTCCCTATTTAGTTGATTATCAAGGTAAAAAAGGAAGATGGAATAATACGGATTTTTACCAATTAGGATATGCGTATTACAAACAAAAAGACTACGAAAATGCCATTTCTCAGTTCAATAAAATCATAGGTGGGAAAGATTTTGTTGCACAAAACGCCTATTATCATTTGGGGGAAAGTTACCTCAATACAAACAAGAAACAGCAAGCTTTAAATGCTTTCAAAAATGCGTCGGAAATGTCATTTGACGAAGCAATACAGGAAGATGCGGGTTTGAATTACGCTAAATTAAGCTATGAACTTGGAAATTCCTATCAAAGTGTGCCTGCAATTTTGCATGCTTTTTTGAAGAAATACCCCAATAATGCCAACCGTTCAGAAATAGAAAGACTCTTGATTGATTCTTATATTTCTTCTAAAAACTATAAAGAGGCCTTAGTAATATTGGAAAAAAACAGATCCCCTGAAAACAAATTAGCGTACCAGAAAGTTACTTTTTTCAATGGGTTAGAATTGTATACAGACGGTGATTATCCGGAAGCCTTGACTATGTTTACGCAGTCTATGAACGAACAGAAAGATCCGTATTTTACTGCCAGAGCGGCTTTCTGGAAAGCAGAAACAGAATATGTTTTGAATGATTTTAAAAATGCGTTGTTGAGTTTCAAACAATTTGCAGGCTTTGCACAAGCCTCAAAAACTCCTGAATATAAAAATCACAATTACACGATTGCGTATGCTTATTTCAAATTGAAAGAGTACGATCAGGCAGGGAATTATTTCGAAAATCAGATTGAAAAAGCACCAGAGGATAAAGTGCGTTTGAATGATTCGTATTTGCGTTTGGCAGATTGTCGTTTTGTAACCTCAAAATACGGTCCCGCAATGGATGCGTACTCTAAAGTGATAGCCTCTAAAAGTGTCGATGCGGATTATGCGTATTTTCAAAAAGCAATTTCCTATGGATTTATGGATAAAAACGATAAAAAAATAGAAGAATTGAATGCTTTTTTACAATTGTATCCAAAATCGGGTTACCGAGATGATACTTTATTTGAACTAGGGAATACGTATGTTGCCGAAAATAAAAATGATTTGGCTTTAAAAGCGTATGAGCAACTGAATACAGAATTCAAAAAGAGTTCTTTTGCCTCAAAATCTATTTTGCGCCAGGGATTAATTTATTTTAATTCAGACAGGAATGATCAGGCAGTAGTGAAGTTTAAGAAAGTAGCGGCTGAATTTCCTCGGTCTCCGGAGGCATTAGAAGCAGTAGCTGCAGCCCGATTAATTTACGTAGATATGGGCAGAGTAGATGAATATGCAACTTGGGTACGTACCCTAGATTTTGTGGCTGTCACGGATGCAGAGCTGGATAATGATACATTTGAAGCTGCCGAAAAACAATTTCAACAAAACAATACCAAACAGGCAATTACAGGTTTTAGTGGGTATTTAAGTCAATTTTCCCCAGGAATACACGCCTTGAAGGCTAATTATTACCTGGCGCAATTGTATTTTTCTGAAGGATCTGAAAGCAAATCAATTCCTAATTATGAATTTGTAATAGCCCAATCCAGAAGTGAATTTACGGAGCCATCTTTAGTGCGTTTGGCACAGTTTTTTCTGAAAAATAAGGAATATGACAAAGCAATTCCGGTATTGTCCCGTCTAGAAAACGAAGCAGATGTTTCTCAGAATAAAACATTTGCACAATCCAATCTGATGAAATGTTTTTATGAAAATAAGGACTATACAAATTCAGTAGTGTACGCGGAGAAAGTCTTAATGAATCCAAAGACTGATGATAATGTCAAAAGTGATGCGCAAATTATCATTGCACGCGCAGCAATGCAAACTGGTGATGAAGCCATAGCACGCGCGGCTTATGCCAAAGTAATGACAATTGCTAAGGGGGAATTAGCGGCCGAAGCCCTGTACTACGATGCTTATTTTAAAAATAAAGAAGAAAATTTTGAAGCTTCTAATGTTGCCGTTCAAAAATTAGCCGAAAATTATGCGAGCTATAAGTATTTTGGAGCCAAAGGATTAGTCTTAATGGCGAAAAATTTTTACGGACTCAAAGACAGCTATCAGGCGACTTACATTTTAGAAAACGTCATTCAGAATTTTACTGATTTTCAGGATGTAGTTTCAGAGGCACAAACTGAATTAGACAGAATTAAAGCGGAAGAGTCCAAAACAAATGCATCGATAACTAAATAAAGCTGTGAGTGGAAGTTAGAAAAACAACCAAAATCAACGCGAAAAAATAACTGAAAACAAAAAAAACATACGGAATGAATCTACCTTTTTACATCGTTGATGTTTTTGCAGAGAATAAATATGCAGGCAATCAACTCGCGGTTTTTTTAGGTGCTGATTCCTTGAGCGACCAGCAGCTGCAGACAATTGCCCGCGAAATCAACTTTGCCGAAAGCACCTTTATTACTAAGCTTCAACCGGAGAATAAAACTGCTGCGATTAGGATTTTCACACCAGACCACGAAATGAAGTTTGCAGGCCATCCAATCATAGGAACATCATGGGTTTTGATGCATAAAATATTTGAGAATAAACCTGAAAAGATTTCGCTGTCGGTTCCAATTGGTGAAATTCCGGTATATCAATCGGGAGATTTGGTTTGGCTACAGGCGGCTCAACCGGAGTTTTTGAATACTTTTTTAACGGAAGATTTTTTATCCTTCAGCAATTTAAGCAGAGCTGATTTTGAGGATAAATTTCCCATTCAGGAAGTGACTACAGGAAGCGCTTTTGTGATTGTTCCTATTAAAAGTAAAAAGGCACTAGAGCATTTGATTCTTGATAAGGATAAAATGAAAGAATGGCTGCATGCACACTGCAAAACCAGTCATAGAGCGTTGTATTTTTATTGTTTGGTAGAAAAAAAGCTGAGTAGCAGGATGTTTTGTATTGAAGCGAATCAGCTTATAGAAGACGCGGCTACGGGAAGTGCGAGCACGTGTTTACAGGCTTTTCTTTTAAAATATCACTCGCCGGAAATTCAAATGATTAATCATCAGGGCGATTTTATAAACAGAGCCTCTCAGATTTATTTCGATGGAAAATTAGCTGAAAATCAGTTTGATATTAAAATTGGAGGAAAAACACAATACCTCGCAAAAGGAGAATGGGAAGTGTAACGTACCGGTTAAAAATGCAGTAGTAAAAAAAGTAGCAGTAGGAAGTTAGCAGTAAAAAAATAAAACATGACATTTAAAAACAAAGTAATATCGTTTATAAATAATAGCGTAACGTTTTCGGATCCGTTCCCTTTGGGGAGCGTTGGGTTGGGGATTTTATTTCTTTTCGTTTCTCAAGTTTCATTTGCACAAAAGAAAGAGCAAATAGGTACCGAGACCGTAAATGTAGTCAAGCCCTACACACCAACCATATTAGATGCTTTCAAAGTGAAGGAAACACCGTTGCTGGACGAAGAAGATAATACGAAAAAGGAAACCGTAAAGTATACTATTTTCTCTTTCCCGGTAGCATCAACTTTCACGCCGTCTAAAGGAAAAGCAGCAGGCGTAGAGAAAGAAAAAGAAGCCGTTTTGTTTCAAAACTACGCCACATTTGGTGTAGGGAATTACGGAACCTTTGTAGGGGAATTATATGTGAATCATGACCTTAATGCTACGGATTATATTGGTGGCATGTTTCGGCATCACTCCTCCCAAGGGGGTATTGAAAAGGTGATTCTGGACGATCGTTTTTATGACACTTCGATTGATTTGATGTATGGATCAAATCGAAAAGAAGTTTCATGGAATCTGGATTTAGGATATCAAAACCAAACGTACAATTGGTATGGATTACCGGCTGATTTTGGTACTACGCTGGCGCCTCAGGACAGAGCAATCTTGATCAGTGGAATCAGGCCGCAGCAATCCTACAGTACGCTGACGTTAGGAGGGAATGTAGCCTTTAACGAAAGTTTTTTTAATAAAATGAGTCTGAAATTTAATCATTTTTCTGATATTTTTGATTCTTCAGAAAATAGGTTTTACGCCAAGCCAACTGTAGAATTTGATGTGATGGATAGTGCTGTAAAAACGGACTTAATCATAGATTATGTTGGTGGAAGTTTCAATAATAATTATTTAAATACCAATACAGAACCAATCAAATACGGTTTTACAAATCTGGGAATTGCACCTAGTTTTGTGATGCAGGAGGAGGATTGGACACTGAATATTGGTGCCGCTATTTTTTATAGTCTGGACAATCAAAACAGCAATAATAAATTTTTTGTGTATCCAAAATTTAACGCTTCCTATAATGTTGTTGGTGATTTGATGATTTTTTATGCGGGAGCCGAAGGAAATTTAAAACAAAACTCGTACCAGGACTTTGTAGATGAAAATCCTTTTTTGTCACCAACACTCGCTATTGCACCTACGGATCAGCAGTATGATATTTTTGCAGGATTAAAAGGGAAATTGACTAATAATATGAGTTATAATATAAGAGGTTCATATATTAATGAGCGCAATAAGGCGTTGTTTAAAAGCAATGATTACAATGAAAATGCAACCAATCAGGACTATGCTTTTGGGAATTCTTTTCAAGTGGTGTATGACGATATGAGAACGTTGAATTTTTATGGAGAAGTAAAAGCTGATTTTTCTAAGAACGTGACTTTTGGAATCAACGGAAGCTTTAGCAGTTTTACAAATGATTTTCAACAAGAAGCGTGGAATTTGCCAGCTATAAAATTAAATTCAAGCTTGGATGTTAACATAACAGAGAAGTGGTTTGCTGGTACAAATGTGTTCTATGTGGGCGAGCGAAAAGATTTTCAGGTTAATACCAATGTGGTGACTAACGCTGCTCCTGTAACTTTGAGGTCTTATTTTGATGTCAATGCAAATGTTGGTTACAAATATAGCGACCGATTGACTGCTTTTGCCAGAGCCAATAATATCACTAATAATGCCTACCAAAAATGGCAAAATTATCCAGTGCAGGGATTTCAGGTGATTTTAGGCGTGAACTATAAATTTGATTTTTAATCCCTACCCCAGGCCTCCCCGAAGGAGAAGGAGCCGAAAAGTAAAACAATCTTCGCTTTTTTTATTTAAAAACTTTGAATGCCTGACAGGGTTCAAAACCCTGTCAGGCATGTAAATCTACTTATGACTTTCAAACAAAAAATACATACCCATTACCTGCAATTAGTTCAGGATCGAATCGATGTTTTCAAAGACATGATTGTCGCACTTACCGAAGATTCTAAAAACGATGCTAAAGGTTCAGCCGGAGATAAACATGAAACCGCTTTGTCTATGATGCACATTGAGCAGGAAAAACTCAATCGTAAATTGAGAGAAGTACTGGACCAAAAAACAGTTTTGGATAAAATTGATGCTGGCACAGTTGCCGAAACCATTATTGTGGGGAGCTTGGTAAAAGCGAACGGAATCTATTTGTACCTGAGTGTGGCACTTCCTAAAATCAATGTCGAAGGAATCAATATTATCGCATTATCACCACAATCACCTTTGGGAAATAAACTGATGGGAAATCAAGAAGGATTTACTTTTGAGATAAATGGTACGAAGTATTTGGTTGAGGATATTAAATAAAAATCCGTTATTTACATCCGTCTCATTTGCGTCCCATTTTACAATCCGCAACTTCAATTCTATTTTTAGCGCCTTTCCATTACGGTTTAAACGTAAATTCTATTTTTTAGTTATAAATTATAACTAAAAAGAGTATTTGCGTTTTTCAATTAGAACTATAACTCCATCTTTGCCCTATCAAAATGAACAAAGCAGGTTTCTTTCATAACTTGACTCGAGAGTTTTACTCGAACAGGCGAAGCAAACCTTAAACTTTAAACAAAAAAATTATGTGCGGAATAGTATGTGCCTTTGATTTAAAACAAAAAGCGGAAGTTTTAAGACCGCAAGTATTAGAAATGTCTAAAATTATCCGTCATCGTGGACCGGACTGGAGTGGAATTTTTAGTAATGAAAAAGCCATTTTGTCTCACGAACGACTGGCAATTGTTGATCCTGCTTCAGGGAAACAACCGTTGTTCAGTGAAGACAAACAACTTGTTTTAGCAGCAAATGGTGAAATTTACAACCACAGAGAATTACGTAAACAATTTGAGGGTAAATATAACTTTCAAACCGAAAGTGACTGCGAAGTAATTCTAGCACTTTACAAAGAAAAAGGGCCTCATTTTATAGATGAAATGAATGGGATTTTTGGATTTGCTATTTATGATGTCGAAAAAGACGAGTATTTTGTTGCTCGGGATCACATGGGAATTATTCCATTATACATAGGTTGGGATGAACACGGAACTTTTTATGTGGCTTCTGAATTGAAAGCATTAGAAGGCTATTGTACTAAAATCCAATTATTTCCTCCAGGACATTATATGTCGAGCAAAGATGGCGAATTTGTACAATGGTATAAAAGAGAATGGACAGATTATGATGCTGTAAAAGACAACGTAACCAGCATTGATGAAATCAAAGTGGCTTTAGAAGCTGCTGTTCACAGACAACTAATGAGCGATGTACCTTATGGTGTCTTGCTTTCAGGAGGTTTAGATTCTTCTATTACTTCGGCTGTGGCCAAAAAATATGCGCAAAAACGTATTGAATCCGGAGATGTTGCTGATGCTTGGTATCCGCAATTGCACTCTTTCTCGGTAGGATTAGATGGTTCTCCAGATTTAGCGGCGGCGCAAATCGTAGCGGATCATATTGGAACCATTCACCACGAAATTAAATTCACTATTCAAGAAGGGTTAGATGCAATTAAAGATGTAATTTACAACTTGGAGACTTACGATGTGACTACGATTAGAGCATCAACACCAATGTGGTTGATGGCAAGAGTTATTAAATCTATGGGTATCAAAATGGTGTTATCAGGTGAAGGAGCAGATGAACTTTTTGGAGGATATTTGTATTTTCACAAAGCGCCAAACGCGAGAGAATTTCACGAAGAAAACGTACGTAAATTAGGAAAACTTCACATGTACGATTGTTTACGAGCGAACAAAAGTTTAGCCGCATGGGGAATTGAAGGACGTGTGCCATTTTTAGATAAAGAATTTATGGATGTGGCGATGCGCGTTAATCCACAAGATAAAATGATCAATACAGAACATCCTATGGAAAAGTGGGTGGTTCGTAAAGCTTTTGAAGAGATGTTGCCGCCAAGTGTAGCTTGGAGACAAAAGGAACAATTTAGTGATGGTGTAGGTTATGGGTGGATTGATACATTAAAAGAAGTTGTCGCTGTTGAAATTACCGATGAACAATTAGCAAATGCTAAATATAAATTTCCGTTGCAAACTCCTACTTCAAAAGAGGAATATTATTACCGTTCGATTTTTCATGAGCATTTTCCAAGTGATGCCGCCGCTTTGTGTGTGCCGCAAGAAGCAAGTGTGGCGTGTAGTACAAAAATTGCATTGGAATGGGATGAAGCGTTCAAAAACATGAATGATCCGTCCGGAAGAGCGGTGGCAAGTGTGCATGATGATGCGTATGCAAAAGCATAAATACAATTAAATAAGATTTTATAAATAGATAAAACGCTCTCCCTTTTGAGAGCGTTTTTTTATGAGAAATATATTTCGAGAGTAGTTTAGAATTTGAAGAAACATTATAATTACACATTGTCTAAAATAATTAGGAGGAGTTCTTTATATTAGCAAAACTAAAATGTTTATTATGAGAGATATTACTTTATTCTTTGTTTTATTTTTATTGATTTCGTGTGATCAAAAAAATAAGATTTCCGTTGATACCATTATTACCGGTGCCACTATTTACACGGTCAATAACTCCTTTGAGAAAGCTTCGGCTATGGCAATCGATGAAGGTAAAATTATCGCTATTGGGACTAATGGTGAAATTTCAAAACAATATGAATCCAAGAATACGATAGATGCGAAAGGTAAATTCATTTATCCAGGCCTGATTGATGCACATTGCCATTTTTATAGCTATGGATTGAGCTTGCAGGAATCGGATTTGCGCGGTACCAAAAGCATGAACGAAATAATTTCCCGTTTAAAGGCTTTTCAAAAAGATAAAAATCCAACCTTTATTGTGGGTAATGGTTGGGATCAAAACGATTGGAAAGTCAAAAAATATCCAACAAAAGCAGATTTAGATGTTGCGTTTCCTGATATTCCTGTAGTTTTAAATCGAATCGACGGTCATGCCATTATCGTGAATAGTAAAGCTTTGAAGTTAGCAGGAATCACAAAGGATACGAAAGCTGTTGGTGGTCAGATCGAAATTACAAACGGGGAGCCAACAGGAATTTTAGTAGACAATCCAATGGAATTAGTGTTCAAAATAATTCCAAAACCAACCCGTAAAACACAAATAGCCGCTTTGCTTGATGCCGAAAAAGTGATGTTTGATTACGGATTGACGACCGTAAATGATGCAGGATTGGATCCGGACATTATTCACTTGATGGATAGTTTGCAAAAGGCAAAAGTGATGAAGCTTAATGTATATGCAATGATTACTGCAAATCAAAAAAACATTGATTTATACTTAAAAAAAGGAATTTATAAAACAGATAATCTAAATGTGCGTTCCTTTAAAATGTATGGTGATGGTGCCTTGGGTTCGCGTGGCGCGTGCATGCACAAACCGTATTCCGACAAGCCAGGCGAATATGGCGCTTTGTTGGCACCAATTTCTGGATTAAGCGATGTAGCTAGACAAATTGCAGCTTCAAATTTTCAGTTGAATACACATGCCATTGGCGATTCAGCAAATACGGTGATTTTGAAAATTTACAGAGAAGTTTTGACAGGCACAAAAGACCGAAGATGGAAAATTGAGCACGCTCAAGTTTTGCGTGAAGCGGATTTTGACTATTTCAAATTTGGAATTATTCCTTCGGTTCAACCTACGCATGCCACATCTGATATGTATTGGGCTGAAGACAGATTGGGAAAAGCAAGATTGAAAAATGCCTATGCTTATAAAAAATTACTTCAAAAAGCTGGAATGGTAGCTCTTGGAACTGATTTCCCAGTAGAGGAAGTGAATCCGATGCTTACTTTTCATGCTGCTGTAGCCAGAAAAGACAGTAAGGAATATCCAAAAGGTGGTTTCCAAATGGAAAATGCGTTGACTAGAGTTGAAACTTTAAGAGGAATGACTATTTGGGCCGCCTATTCTAATTTTGAAGAAAAAGAAAAAGGAAGTCTGGAAGTAGGAAAATGGGCTGATTTTGTGATGTTTGACACGGATTTAATTATGGTGAAAGAGAATATGATAGTAAAAATGAAACCAACGAATACCTATTTAAAAGGTCAGAAAGTGAAGTAATTGAATTGTCAGCCTTTTATAATTTACGATTAATTCTGCAAACAATAGCATTTTGTAGAATACATTGTTAAAACATAGGAGTCATATAAGTTTTTAATTTGAATAAAATTAAATAAAACTAAAAGTTCATTTAAGTAAAGTCACATAGCCTTGCAAAGAACTTTTTTAACTTATTTTCCTTTTAATAACGATTTGAGAAACTGACTTTTTTAAACTTACATGACTTATATGTTTAAA
Organism: Flavobacterium sp. ZB4P23; assembly: GCF_003970375.1. NCBI lineage: Bacteria > Pseudomonadati > Bacteroidota > Flavobacteriia > Flavobacteriales > Flavobacteriaceae > Flavobacterium > Flavobacterium sp. ZB4P23. Next base: position 79,016 of record NZ_RYDK01000002.1, on the reverse strand, counting down.
ATTAATGCTGTTTATTTTAAAATGTAGCGATAATTTACAGCTGTAATAGAATATTTTAATTTATTGGTATTTGAATTACATTTTTAAGACAAAATGCATCTTTTTGTTTTAAATAGTAACTAAATATCATAATTGTGTTTTGTATTTGTAACTGCTATTGCATATTTGTCGACTTAGAATTGGGAAAAAATAAAAATATAGAGTTATGTGCGGAATATTAGCCATTATCGGAAGAGGAAAAGAGGAACAATTGTTTGGAGCACTTTCAAAAAGAATGACGCATCGTGGTCCGGATGAAAGTGATTTACATGTTACTGAAAAAGGGCATATTTTAAGTCACGAACGGTTGTCTATAATTGATTTACATTCTGGAAAACAACCGATACAAGGCACAAAAACGGCCTATATGGTTCATAATGGCGAAATATACAATCATCAGGAATTGAGAGATGGTGTGTTGAAAAGGCATGCTTTTAGAACCAAATCAGATTCAGAGGTTATTGTGCATTTGTACGAAGAGTTTGGATACGATTTTTGCAATATGCTGGATGGCGACTGGGCTTTTGTGGTAGTAGATGGCGATGATTTTATTGCCGGCAGAGATCCAATGGGAGTGAAACCGTTGTATTATGGTTTGGACGAAAGAGGAAGGATCTATTTTTCCTCCGAAATGAAACCTATTGCGGATCAGTGTAAAACATTTTCTACTTTTCCTCCGGGACATTATTATACTCAAAAAACAGGTTTTGTGAAATATTACAAACCGGAATATGAAGATTATTTAAAAGCCGACCAAGAATTAGATTTGGATTTAATCAGGGAAACGTTGACTGAAGCAACTCGTAAGCGTTTAATGAGCGATGTACCCATTGGAGTGTTGCTTTCAGGAGGATTGGATTCTTCATTAACATCAGCAATTGCTTCTAGGTTATTGGCGGAAAGCGGCAAAAAATTACAATCATTTTCTATTGGATTAAATGCGGATGCGCCAGATGCTGCGGCTGCCAGAAAAGTAGCGGAATTTTTAGGGACTGAACATCATGAAATTCATTTTACTGTTGCAGAAGGAATAAAAATCTTAGATAAATTAATCTGGCATTTAGAAACGTATGACGTGACTTCGGTTAGAGCAAGTACACCAATGTATTTCTTGTCGAAAGCGATTACGGATTTAGGTGTAAAAGTGGTGCTCTCAGGCGAAGGAGCCGATGAGATTTTTGGGGGATATTTGTATTTTAGAAATGCACCTTCGGCGGAGGATTTCCAAAAGGAAACTATTGAAAGAGTACAGAAATTGTTTACCGCCGATTTGTTAAGAGCGGACAAATCAACGATGGCGCACGGATTAGAAACCAGAGTTCCGTTTTTAGACAAAGCGTTTTTGGATGTGTCAATTCGCATCAAAGCAGAAGAAAAGATGCCTAAAACGTACGATGGAAAAGAAAAATACATTTTAAGAAAAGCATTTGATACGCCAGACAATCCGTATCTGCCTGAAGAGGTTTTGTGGAGACAAAAAGAACAATTTTCGGATGGAGTAGGATACAATTGGATTGATGAATTAATTGATTATTGTGCTACGCAAGTTACGGATGAGCAATTAGCTGGAGCTGTAGCTGAATTTCCGTATAATTCTCCTACAACTAAAGAAGCGTATTTTTACAGGTCGGTATTTAATAAATATTATCCGCAAGTAAGTGCGGCACAAACGGTTAGGAAGTGGATTCCAAAATGGCAGGAAAACCTTGATCCAAGCGGAAGAGCGAATGCGGCACACGTTCAGGCAGATACTGAAATTGCCAAAATAGGAGTTGTAGTTTGAAACAATAATTTAAATTTTTTATAAATGAAGAACGCTCTCAATTTTGAGAGCGTTTTTTTGTAATTATATGAACAAATGTTAATAACTTAAGGGCTTTAAAAGGGAATTTAACGGTTATATAATTTGCGTTTTTATATATTTGCGTGTTAGACAAAAAGTACATTTTTTTTAGAATAAAATATATATGAGCGAAGAAATCAAGAAGGACAGTTATTCAGCAGATAGTATTCAGGCATTAGAAGGAATGGAACACGTAAGGATGCGTCCTTCGATGTATATTGGAGATGTGGGAGTTCGAGGTCTGCATCATTTAGTGTATGAGGTTGTGGATAACTCTATTGATGAGGCAATGGGAGGCCATTGTGATACCATAATAGTTGATATTAATGAAGATGGATCCGTTTCTGTTGAAGATAATGGGCGTGGTATTCCGGTAGGAATTCATAAAAAAGAAGGGGTTTCAGCATTAGAGGTTGTAATGACCAAGATTGGTGCCGGAGGAAAATTTGACAAAGATTCGTATAAAGTTTCCGGTGGTCTTCACGGTGTAGGGGTTTCGGTGGTAAATGCATTGTCAAACCATTTGAGAGCTACAGTTCACAGTAGTGATGGTAAAATATACGAACAAGAATACGAAAAAGGGAAAGCATTATACCCGGTTAAGCAAATTGGAGAAACGACTAAGAGAGGGACAATTGTTACTTTTTATCCGGATCCAAGCATATTTACCCAAACTATTGAGTATTCGTATGATACTTTATCGGCTCGTATGCGTGAATTATCTTATTTGAATAAAGGAATCACGATTACATTTACGGATAAAAGAGAATTTGATAAAGACGGAAATTTTGTTTCAGAAGTATTTCATTCTGACGAAGGTTTAAAAGAATACATCCGTTACTTAGATGGGAACCGTGAGCCAATTATTGCGCACGTAATTTCTATGGATCATGAAAAAGGAGAAATTCCGGTAGAGGTGGCGTTAATTTACAATACCAGCTATACGGAAAATATTTTCTCGTATGTGAATAATATCAATACGCATGAGGGAGGAACGCACTTGCAAGGTTTCAGAACCGGTCTTACAAGATCGTTAAAGAAATACGCAGATGCTTCCGGAATGTTAGACAAATTGAAATTTGATATTTCAGGAGACGATTTCCGGGAAGGATTGACCGCTATTATTTCGGTAAAAGTGCAGGAGCCACAATTTGAAGGACAAACGAAAACGAAACTTGGGAACAGAGAAGTTGTTTCTCCTGTAAGTCAAGCGGTAAGTGAGATGATTGAAAACTATTTGGAAGAAAATCCAAATGATGCCCGTATCATTGTTCAAAAAGTTATTCTTGCAGCACAAGCACGTCACGCAGCCAAAAAAGCACGTGAAATGGTACAACGCAAAACCGTAATGGGTGGCGGTGGATTGCCAGGAAAATTATCAGATTGTTCAGAACAGGATCCAGCAAAATGTGAAGTATACCTTGTCGAGGGAGATTCGGCGGGAGGAACCGCAAAACAAGGTCGTGATCGTGCGTTTCAAGCTATTTTACCTTTGCGTGGTAAGATTTTGAACGTAGAAAAAGCAATGCATCACAAGGTTTTTGAAAACGAAGAGATTCGAAATATATTTACTGCGCTAGGCGTTACAATAGGAACTGCCGAAGACAGCAAAGCATTAAATATCGAAAAATTACGCTACCACAAAGTAATCATTATGTGTGATGCCGATGTCGATGGTAGTCATATTTCTACTTTAATCTTGACGTTCTTCTTTAGATTTATGAAAGAATTAATCGAACAAGGGCACGTATATATTGCCGCACCGCCTTTGTATTTAGTTAAAAAAGGAAACAAAAAAGAATACGCATGGAATGATTTGCAACGTGATCAGGCAAATGAAAGAATGGGCGGAAGTGCAGGAATTCAACGTTATAAAGGTCTTGGAGAGATGAACGCAGAGCAATTATGGGAAACTACAATGGATCCAAGTTTTAGAACATTGCGTCAGGTAACTATTGACAGTTTGGCGGAAGCCGATAGAGTTTTCTCAATGTTAATGGGTGATGAAGTACCACCACGAAGAGAATTTATTGAGAAAAATGCAGTTTACGCAAATATTGATGCGTAACGTAACGTAATCATCCGTTTTTATTCTAATAGAATAACGCAAAAAAAGTAACCAAATTAACAAATAACCGAATAAACTTTAAAATATGAAAGTTACCATTGTAGGAGCAGGAAATGTAGGAGCAACATGTGCGGACGTGATTTCTTATAGAGGAATTGCCAGCGAAGTAGTACTATTGGATATTAGAGAAGGTTTTGCTGAAGGAAAAGCGTTAGATATCATGCAATGTGCTACCAATACTGGTTTTAATACCAAAGTATCAGGTGTTACCAATGATTATGCTAAAACAGCAGGAAGTGATGTAGTGGTAATTACATCTGGAATTCCAAGAAAACCAGGAATGACTCGGGAAGAATTAATAGGAATTAATGCAGGAATCGTGAAAACGGTTGCTGAAAATGTATTGAAGCATTCACCGGATACTATTATAGTGGTCGTTTCTAATCCTATGGATACCATGACATATTTGGCATTGAAATCTACGGGATTACCAAAAAACAGAATTATTGGGATGGGTGGAGCGTTAGACAGTTCTCGTTTTAGAACGTATTTGTCTTTGGCTTTAGACAAACCGGCCAATGATATTTCAGCAATGGTTATTGGGGGACACGGAGATACTACTATGATTCCTTTGACACGATTAGCATCTTATAACGGAATTCCGGTTTCACAATTTCTATCGGAAGAGGAATTGCAAAAAGTAGCTGCCGATACAATGGTTGGTGGAGCTACACTTACAGGACTGCTTGGAACATCGGCATGGTATGCTCCGGGAGCTTCCGTTGCTTTCTTGGTGGATAGTATTTTAAATGATCAAAAGAAAATGATTGCATGTTCTGTTTTCGTTGAAGGAGAATATGGTCAGGATGATATCTGTATTGGTGTTCCGTGTATTATTGGTAAAAATGGAGTAGAAGAAATTCTTGACATTAAACTAAATGATGCTGAAAAAGCCTTATTTGCTAAAAGTGCAGACGCTGTCAGACAAATGAATGACGCTTTAAAATCGATTTTGGTATAAAAATTTACATATAAAAAAGAGAAGACTGCATCTTTGCAGTCTTTTTCTTGAGATTAATCTATAAATAAATTGGTTAATCTTACCGTTAATTATATATTTGCTCGGTTTAAAAAAAATGAAGTAGCTCGATATATTCTTTTATAATATAAAAAACGAATGTAAAGTGTTCTTTCATAAGGTTTAAAGCAAAAATAAATAAATATAAAATAATTAATTTTTAGTAATAATGCAGAATAAAGGACTTATTAAATTTTTCGCAATTCTATTTGCATTGGTAAGTATTTACCAACTTTCGTTCACTTTTGTCGCGAGCAAAATTAAAAATGATGCGAAATCTTTTGCGGGTGGAAACCCTGATAAAGAAGCTAAATATTTAGATTCTATCGGTAAAGAAAAAGTATTTAGCCTTGGGTTTACTAATTTTACTTATAATGAAGTAAGTGATAAGCAAATCAACAAAGGTCTTGACTTAGAAGGAGGTATTAATGTAATACTTCAAATATCTGTTAAAGACATATTGAAAGGTTTATCGAATAACTCAAAAAATCCGGTTTTTAATAAATCTTTGGCTGATGCAACAGCAAATTTAAAAGGAAATCAAACCTATTTAGATGCATTTTTCAATGCTTTTGAAGCGAATTCAAAAGGGACCGTAAAATTAGCTTCTCCTGATATTTTTGCAAACAGAAGTTTGCAAGGTGAAGGTGGAGTCGATTTTCAAATGACCGATGCTGAGGTCGAAAAAGTAATCAAAAGAAAAGTAGATGAGTCTGTAGAAAGTGCTTTTGGTGTATTGAGAGAGCGTATAGACAAATTTGGTGTTACCCAACCTAACATTCAAAAATTAGGGGAGACGGGAAGAATTCTTGTAGAACTTCCTGGGGCTAAAGATGTAGACAGAATTAAAAGATTATTACAAAGTACCGCTCAACTAGAGTTTTGGGAAACATATAAAATAGAAGAAATTGGTAATTTTTTGATGGCAGCTAACGAGTCATTGAAGAAAACTGAAATCAATATTGCCGAAGTTAAACCCGTTGTGAAAGATTCTTTGAGCGCTTTGCTTTCGGATGGTAAAGATTCAGCTGATGCAAAAAAAGGAAATAATCCTTTATTTGATAAAATCATTGGGCAAGGTGGAGGTCCAGTTTTGGGACTTTTCTCTCCAAAAGATACGGCTGTTGTAAACGGATATTTAAAAAGAGCGGATATTAGAGTTTTATTGGCTGCAGACCAGCGGTATGTGAAATTTGTTTGGGGAAAACCTTTGACTATTAAAGACGATAAAGCAAAAGCTGTTGAAGCAGTAGAATTATATGCTTTAAAAGGAAACCGAGACAATGTACCGGCAATGGCTGGTGGTGTGGTTACAGATGCAAGTGATACCTTTGACCAATCAGGTAAACCAGCAGTTTCAATGCAAATGAACGGACAAGGTGCAAAAGCATGGGAAGAATTAACAGGTAGAGCATACACTCAAAAAAGTAATATTGCTATTGTTCTTGATGATGTGGTGTATTCTGCACCAGGAGTTTCAACAGGTCCAATTTCAGGAGGTAGATCTGAAATTTCAGGAGCTTTTGATGTTACAGAAACTAAAGATTTAGCAAATGTATTGAGAGCAGGTAAATTACCGGCTGCCGCAGATATTGTTCAGTCAGAAGTGGTAGGGCCATCCTTAGGTCAGGAAGCAATTGATAACGGGACTAATTCTGCTTTGTTAGGATTGCTTTTAGTGTCACTCTGGATGATGATTTATTACGGCAGAGCAGGTTGGTATGCTAATATTGCATTAGCGGTTAACTTACTTTTCTTATTCGGAATTTTAGCAAGTATTGGTGCAGTTCTTACATTGCCAGGTATTGCAGGTATCGTATTGACAATGGGAACAGCTGTTGATGCGAATATCATTATCTACGAAAGAGCAAAAGAAGAGTTGCGTGCGGGTAAAACACTAGAAGAAGCCGTTAAAACTTCCTATAGCTGGAGAGGAGCAATGTCCTCGATTACGGATGCCAATGTTACGCATATTTTGACCGGAGCCGTATTGTTCATTTTTGGTTCAGGGCCAATTAAGGGGTTTGCTACTACGTTATTAATCGGTATTATAACCTCATTGTTTACTTCAATTTTTATTGCACGAATCTTTATTGACTGGAACATTAGTAAAAAGAACAATTTGACGTTTGTTACTAATTTCTCTAAAAATATGTTTGTCAATTTTAATTTTAATTTCTTAGGAGTTAAAAAATGGACGTATTTATTTTCTAGTATTATTGTTATCATCAGTTTTACGTCATTAGCTATTAATGGTCTTGATGAAGGAGTCGACTTTGTAGGAGGGCGAACTTTTCAGGTGCGTTTTGAAAAAGCAATTGAAACTGAAACAGTAAAAGCAGAGCTAGCGGAAGTTTTTGATGGTAGTGCCGAAGTAAAAGTTTTTGGTAGTGATAATCAATTGAAAATTACCACTAAATACAAAGTGGAAGAGCCAGGAATCAAAGCAGACGAAGAAGTAAATAAATTATTGTTTACTACTTTAAAACAACATTTTTCAGCTGATATGACGTATGATAAATTTGTTAATGCTTATGATGGTAAAAAACTCGGTATTTTACAAGCGTCTAAAGTAGGGCCAACAGTTGCTGAAGATATTAAAACCAATGCTTATTGGGCGGTTCTTGGAGCAATGGCAATCGTGTTTTTATATTTGATGATCAGTTATAGAAAATGGCAATACAGTTTAGGAGCGATTGCTGCTGTTGCCCACGATGTTATTTTTGTGCTAGGAATTTATTCATTGTGCTATAAATTTATGCCTTTTGGTATGGAAATCGATCAGCATTTTATTGCTGCGATTCTAACCGTTATTGGGTATTCTATGAATGATACAGTTATTGTATTTGACAGGGTTCGTGAATATTTAGCCGGAAAAACTAAAGGTTCTTTCTCTGAAATCGTAAATCAATCTATTAATACAACGATGTCAAGAACTATCAATACCTCTTTGACGATGATTGTGGTGTTGTTGATCATGTTTATTTTTGGAGGAGAATCTATCAGAGGATTTATATTTGCTATGTTAGTTGGTATCATTGTAGGGACATACTCTTCATTGTTTATTGCAACACCAGTACTTGTAGACACCATCTCAAAAGAAGATAAAGACAGAGTCGAAAAGGCGCATCTAGAAAACTAGAAACAGCTTTTATACCAATCAAAAAAAGAGATTCAGCGTAAGTTGAATCTCTTTTTTTATTTGTAACTCCAAACATAATTTTAATTCCTTTTTTGAAAACTGTATAATCAGATAAACGAAAATACTAGTAGTTATGCGGATGAAAGTATTAGTTATTTTAGTTTTAGTCCTTTGTACAATTCCATTTTATGCCCAAGAAAAGGCAAGTAAAGTTGATTTGGGTTTTTCGTATGGAATGGGAAATGAATTTAAAAACAGAAATTATACCTTTACAAATCAGTCTTATAAGGTACAATTTTATTATGTTGTAAAACAAACGAAGAATTTTAAATACGCACTAGTGCTTCAGCCAGAAATTAATTTTGCAAGCCATCAACTCCTAAATATTTATTTTGTGGAGCCTGATGATCCGGATTATATTGCAAAACGGGAGCGCTATACAAAGCTAAAAGATGTAAAAGAGTACGTTCTTAATCTTGGCTTTTTAGTGCGAAAACCAGTCTTTAAATCGGCGAGTATTTATGTTTTAGGGAGCATAGGTCCAATGATTATAGATACAGAAACGGAACGACTATCCAAAGGTTTTGCCTTTTCAGATGTTTTAGCGGTAGGATTTACTTTTAGGTTTAAGGGTGTGACTTTAGACGTAAGACCAAATATTCGTCATGTGTCTAATGGGGGATTACAGAAAACCAATGCGGGATATACGACTAAAAACATTGACTTTGGGTTCTCCTTTTCGTTATAAAGAAAGCGTTAGCTACTAAGATGCAGCTAACGCTTTTTTTTGTTGTAACGTATTGTTATTTAGTTTGTTATTTCTTTTTCTGACGTAAGAATAAAATACAGTCCTATAAGAATAAAGGGGATACTAAGCCATTGTCCGGTTGAAAATAAACCTAAAGCACTTTCAAAACCGCCTTGACTTTCCTTAACAGATTCTACTATAAAACGGACTGTAAATAAAAGAACCAGGAACATACCAAATATAAATCCGGTATACCTTCTTTTTTCGGTTTTCCAATACAGGAAAAATAAGACTGCAAAAACAAAAATATAACAGAATGCCTCGTACAATTGAGTAGGATGTCTTACCGGAACTTGTTCCAGTAAAGAGACAAATTTAGGGTCGTTCGCAATGGCTGAGTACGCAGCTTGAGGATTGGGTATTTGAGTCGCATTGACCGCGTCCATAGCACTAAAATGGTCTTTCAAGAATTTTATTCCAAAGTCAGAAGTCGTTTTATGACCAATAATCTCCGAATTAAAAAAGTTACCCAATCTGACGAAAATAGCACCGCTTGCAACAGGAATAACCACCCGGTCCAAAATCCATAACTGGGGTTTTTTCAATATATTTTTACTGTAAAAATACATAGCAATAATTATTGATATGGCAGCACCATGACTTGCTAAACCTTGAAAACCTGTGAATTCCCATCCTTTTATAATGTATAAAATCGTTTCGTTTGGATTTTCTCGTATTGGCATAAAAATTTCCAATAAATGATTGCGATAATACTCCCAATCGTAAAAGAAAACGTGACCCAAACGTGCACCAAGTAAGGTCGCTAATACAGTCCAGATAAATAACGAATCTAATTTTTCTATTGATTCCCCTTCACGATCAAAGATATTTTTCATAATATACCAGCCTAATCCAAAAGCAATTACAAACATTAAACTGTAATAACGAATGATAAAAAAGCCTAAATCAATTCCTTCTGATGGATTCCAAACGATGTTTAAAGCGTGTGTCATGTATTGTATTTTATATGTTTGACGTAAAAATAGAGATTAAATGTAAAATTCGTATTAAAAAAGAGAATCTTTATGCGTACATGATTTTTTGGGAACCGGATCATAGCCGGTTTTTCCCCAAGGATGGCAACTAAAAACACGTTTTATACCTAAAAACCCGCCATAAAACAAACCGTGGGTTTGTAAAGCTTCAATCATATACGAGGAGCACGTGGGTTCAAATCTACAAGCCGCAGGTGTAAAGGGTGAAATGGCCACTTGATAGAAACGAACCAATAGTAAAAATGGGTAAATGATGATTTTTGATAACATGATTTTAAAATTAAAACTTCTCTGTTGTTATTCAAAATTATTTTTCAGTTGTAATCGATTTCGGTATTTAGCGGACTAGATACTAAACGAAGTTCCTTCTTTACCATCTTTTAACTGAATTCCTAGTACAATCAATTGATCCCTTATTTGGTCAGAAAGTGCAAAATTCTTATTGTCGCGAGCTTGTTTTCTCATTTCAATAAGCATATTGACCGTTCCTTCTAACTTATCGTTATTGCTGTCCGAGACTTTTTCGTCTTCTAATCCTAATACGTCAAACACAAATGCATGCATTGTTTTTGCAAAATGGTTTAAATCTTCCGCATTCAAGGTCTCTTTTTCATCCTTTAATAAATTGATAAAACGTACACCTTCAAACAACTGCGCAATCAAAATTGGCGTGTTAAAATCGTCATTCATTGCATCATAACAGGTTTGCTTCCAAGCCGGAATGTCAACGGTGCTTTTTGTGTGAACAGTGATTTCTTTCAACGAATTCATCGCTTCCATCAATCGTTTGTATCCTTTTTCGGCAGCAACAATGGCATCATCAGAAAAATCAAGAATACTTCTGTAATGCGCCTGGAGCATAAAAAATCGTGCTACTGATGCTGAAAAAGCTTTACTTAAAACGGTGTTTTCTCCAGTCAATATTTCTCTTGGCAAAATATTATTTCCCGTAGATTTTGCCATTTTTTTTCCGTTCAAAGTCAACATATTGGCGTGGAGCCAATAATTAACCGGAGTTTGACCGGTACAGGCTTCGTTTTGTGCAATTTCACACTCATGATGCGGGAACTTTAAATCCATTCCGCCACCGTGAATGTCAAAATGATTGCCTAAGTATTTAGTGCTCATTGCAGTACATTCTAAATGCCATCCAGGAAATCCATCACTCCAAGGCGAAGGCCAACGCATAATATGTTGAGTTTCCGCTTTTTTCCAAAGCGCAAAATCCTGTGGATTTCTCTTGTCACTTTGCCCGTCAAGATCGCGGGTATTGGCTAGCATATCCTCAATGTTTCGGCCACTTAATCTGCCGTAATGATTGGTTTCATTAAATTTTACCACATCAAAATAAACAGAGCCATTGGCTTCATAACCAATTCCTTTTTCAATTATGGTTTTGATAATTTCAATTTGCTCAATAATATGTCCCGTTGCAGTAGGTTCGATACTTGGTGACAAAAAGTTAAAAGCATTCAGAATTTCATGAAAATCAACCGTATAGCGTTGCACTACTTCCATTGGTTCGAGTTGTTCCAGACGTGCTTTTTTGGCAATTTTATCCTCACCTTCATCCACATCGTCCACAATATGCCCCACATCCGTAATGTTTCTAACGTAGCGTACTTTGTATTCTAAATGCAAAAAATACCTAAAAATCACGTCAAAAGACATAAAGGTACGCACATTTCCAAGATGTACATTGCTGTAAACTGTAGGTCCACAAACATACATTCCTACATTTCCTTCATGAATAGGTTTGAAAACTTCTTTTTCTCCTGAAAGAGAATTGTATATTTTTAGATTTTGGCTATTGTATAATGGCATTGTAGATTATTGTTTTCCCCACCCCACCCCTCCCAAAGGGAAAGGAGTTGAGACGTGAATGCGTTATTAATAATTGTTGTAATCTTGTTCTGATCTTACCAAGCTGGGCTCCCTCTCCTTTGCAGAGGGTCGGGGAGAGGACTAGAACTTAGTTTCTAATTTAATGTAATCTAAAAACTCTCTGCGAGTGACACTATCTTTAAATTTTCCGCCAAATTCAGAGGTTACGGTACTACTTTCAATATCACTGATTCCTCTTGAATTTACACAAAGGTGCTTGGCATCGATTACACAGGCTACATCTTCTGTACCTAATGCGATTTGTAATTCCTGAACAATTTGCATGGTTAAGCGCTCCTGAACCTGAGGTCTTTTAGCATAATATTCTACGATACGGTTCATTTTAGACAAACCAATAACTCTGCCGTTTGAAATATAAGCCACATGCGCTCTTCCTATAATTGGTAATAAATGATGTTCACAGGTAGAATATACGATGATATTTTTTTCAACTAACATTTCACCGTACTTGTAATTATTGTCAAATGTAGATGCTTTTGGTTTTTTAGCAGGATTTAAACCGCCAAAAATTTCCTTTACAAACATTTTGGCAACACGATTGGGCGTGCCTTTTAAACTATCATCGGTCAAGTCCATTCCAAGTGTGATTAGAATGCTCTCCACGTCCTTTTTTATTTTTTCAATTTTTTCCTCATCAGAAATGACAAAAGCATCATCTCGTACTGGATTTTTTGCGGATAAACTAATATGGTTTTCTCCTATTTCGTCTTGAAATTCTTCGTTTTTTATCATTAAAAGCAACTATTATTGTTGGTGTAAATATTTAAGGGGTAAAGGTAAATAATAAAAATTAAAAAATTTCTATCGCTCCTACTATTTAAGACTACTTTATCGGTTCAGCCGCCCGTTATACTCTCTTTTTTGGATCTAAAAAGAAAAGGCAATAACGAACTCGTTACTGCCTTTTATAAAATAGTTCCGGTTCCCTAAAGGGGATGTCTACCAAAATGTGTTTGATTATACTTTCGTTAGTGTCGCATTATAAACAGGAATCGCTGCTTTCAGGATTCGTACTGCGCTAATTAAATCTTCTTTCTTTAAAACATAAGCAATTCGAACCTGATTTAATCCCATTCCCGTAGTAGAGTAAAAACCGGCTGCTGGCGCTACCATTACTGTTTCTCCATTTAGGTCATAACTTTCTAATAGCCATTGCGCAAAAGCATCGGCATTAGCAACTGGTAGTTGCGCAATACAATAAAAAGCCCCTTTTGGTTTGCTTACAATAACGCCATCTATTTTATTTAATTCTTCAATCAAAGTGTCTCTGCGTTCTCTATATTCTGAAATTACTTCGTCAAAATAACTTTGTGGAGTGTCAAGAGCAGCTTCGCTTGCAATCTGTTCAATCGTTGGTGGACTTAATCTTGCTTGTGCAAATTTCATTGCAGTAGCCATCAGTTCCTTGTTTTTAGAAACAATGCATCCTATTCTGGCACCGCACATGCTGTATCTTTTTGAAACAGAATCAATCATGATTGCATGTTCTTCAAGCCCGGGAACATTCATTACTGAATAATGGACATCACCATCATAAGTAAATTCACGATATACTTCATCAGAAATTAGAAATAAATCATGTTTTTTGACTAAGGCAGCCAGTTGCATGATTTCTTCTTTTGAATATAAATAACCCGTTGGATTTCCTGGATTACAAATCAGGATCGCTTTTGTTTTTGGCGTAATCAGCTTTTCAAAATCAGCTACGGCCGGTAATGCAAAACCGGTTTCAATACTCGAGATTACTGGAACTACAGAAACTCCTGATGCGGTTGAAAATCCATTATAATTTGCATAAAATGGTTCCGGAATAATGATCTCATCACCATGATCCATCGTGCTGCCTATAGCAAACATCAAGGCTTCAGATCCTCCGGTGGAGATTATAATATCTTCAATATGTACAGGAATTCCTTGATTTGTGTAATAGGCAGCTAATTTTTTTCTATAGCTTTCATTCCCGGCGGAATGGCTGTATTCTAAAATAGTTAAATCTATATTTTTAACCGCATTCATAGCAACTTCAGGAGTTCTGATATCGGGTTGGCCAATGTTTAAATGGTATACTTTATGGCCTTTATTTTTCGCTATTTCAGAGTAGGGAACCAATTTTCGTATTGGTGATTCAGGCATTTGTTTGCCTTTATTTGATATTGTTGGCATAGTCTTAAATTATTGAATTGCAAATTTGCGATTTTTTTTTCGAATTTATCACAATTTATGCCCGGATATATCATATAAAACAAGGTTTTGTTTTATATTTTTAGTATTTTTATAGAAAGCTAGCACAATGAAAAGAACGCTAAATTTATTTTTTTTAATCTTCTCAATATTCAGTGTTTTGGCGCAGCAAGGATTTCAGTTTGAAAAAAACGGAGACAAAATTAGTGTGCCTTTCAAGTTGATCAATAATTTAGTGCTTCTGCCTATAAAAGTGAATGGAGTAGAATTGAATTTTTTATTGGATTCCGGTGTAGAAGAGACCATATTATTTAGTTTGGAAGAAAAAAAAGAAGTTCGTTTTTTTAACGCTGAAAAAGTACTATTAAGAGGATTAGGGAGTCAAGAGGCGGTCGAGGGATTGAAATCGACCAATAATATATTGCAATTCGGCAGCATGTTGTATGCGGATCATATGGTTTATATTGTTTTGAATCAGGATTTTAATTTATCCTCTCATATTGGGATTCCTGTAAACGGAATTATAGGATTTCAGTTTTTTAGAAATAATCTGGTCGAAATTAATTACTCTAAAAAGAGAGTTATAGTCTATAGCGATACCGCTAAAAATAGAAAAAAAATAGTTAGAAAGTTCAAAACTATTCCTATCGCTATCGAGAAATCAAAGCCGTATTTAAAAAGTACGGTGTTGTTGAATAATAAGGAACTGGTGGTCAAGTTGCTGATTGATATAGGAAATAGTGATGCAATATGGTTGTTTCAGGATCGCTCCGAATTTCTTAAAGTTCCCCCGAAAAATTTTGCTGATTTTTTGGGCAGAGGATTTAGTGGTGATGTTGAAGGAAAAAGAGCCAGAATTCAAAAATTCGCAATGAATCAGTTTGTATTTAATAATCCAATAGTAGCTTTCCCGGACTCTACTTCAATTAGGAATGTTACTATGGTTCCTGATCGGATGGGATCAGTAGGAGGAGAGATTATGAAAAGATTTACCGTTATTTTTAATTACCCTAAAAAAGAAATGTATGTAAAAAAAAATAGTCTTTACAACGATCCTTTTGCATACAATAAAAGCGGAGTAGAGATCCAGCACAATGGATTACAGTGGGTTCAGGAAACTGTTCGGATGGAAACCGTCCCTTTGTTACCAAAATATAATGAGTCAGGCGAAACTAAAGTACTCAATGACTTTAAATATAAATTCCAATTAAAGCCTATTTATGAGATTGCAAATGTTAGAAATAATTCGCCTGCAGCAAATTCAGGAGTACAAAAAGGCGATATTATTATTTTAATCAATAACGCTCCTGCTTATAGATATTCGTTGCAAAAAGTTAATTCTCTCTTTAGATCTGAGGAGGAAAAATGGATAACATTGGAAGTGGAAAGAAACAGTCAGATTCTGAAATTTAGATTTCAGTTACAGGATTTTCTCTAACAAAAAACGCCTCCAGAGGGTTTCAGGAAGCGTATTGATGTGTACACATGGAATTTAAATCCATCAAGTAGGTCGGGTAAAAATCAAATAGGACACATTGGATTTAGAGGAATAGTGTTTTTGTCCATTGGCTCCTTAACGCGAAAGTCTGAGAAAACAGGGTATCTCCTTGTTTTAAATAAATCACAATTGCGTGATTTAATTTGCAACTACTTCCCCTTTTATTTTTAAAGCGACTCTCCCGGAATCGTAATTCACGGCATTCGATTCAACAGTTATTGTTTTTCTAATTGGTCCGGGAGCCATATTGTATTTTATGGATATTTTTCCTGTTTTTCCCGGCATAATTGGCTCGGTTGGTTTTGTTGGAATGGTGCACCCACAAGTAGAAAGTACATTTGTAATAAGTAATGGCGCATTTCCAGTGTTCGTAAAAATAAAATTACGGGTTCCATTATCATTTTTGGTAACCCTCCCATAATCGATTGTATTGTCTTTTGCAGCAAATTCAATTTTAGGGCCATTTTGAGCAAATCCTACGGTGCTAATTAATGTGAATGCAAATAAAATTAGTATTTTTTTCATTTTCATTTTTTTAAATTCATTAAAGTAAATATACTTTGTTTTAATTAACGCACAAATTTTTATTTCCCTTTTTATAGTCTACTTAATTATTTACTTTTGTGCCCTATCAGAATTACAAATATCAGACCAAAGTCTACAAGGGTATTTGTTGATCTGGTTATTGGTTTAACGGAACCAACAAACAATTGAATTTAACGATTAAATGACCCACAATAAAATGATTATTCCTGCACAATTTGACGCTAAAACTATTGAGAATAAGTGGTATGACTACTGGATGAAAAATAATTATTTTCACTCAGAGCCGGATCAAAGAACACCATATACTATCGTAATTCCACCGCCTAATGTGACTGGAGTTTTACACATGGGACACATGTTGAACAATACTATTCAAGATGTATTAATAAGAAGAGCGCGTCTTAAAGGGTTCAATGCGTGCTGGGTTCCGGGAACGGATCATGCCTCAATAGCTACAGAAGCTAAGGTGGTAGCCAAATTAAAAGCTGAAGGAATCCATAAAAATGATTTAACACGTGAAGAATTTTTGGCGCATGCATGGGAATGGACGGATAAATATGGCGGTGTAATTCTGGAACAACTCAAACAATTGGGCTGTTCATGTGATTGGGATCGAACAAAATTCACCATGGATCCTGATATGTCAGCCTCAGTGATTCGTTCTTTTGTAGATTTATACAACAAAGGTTTGATTTATCGAGGATACCGAATGGTGAACTGGGATCCGGAAGCCAAAACGACTTTGTCTGATGAAGAAGTAATTTATGAAGAACAACAAGGAAAGTTATATTACATACAATATAAAATAGAAGGATCCGAAGATTTTCTGACAATAGCAACAACGCGTCCGGAAACTATTTTTGGTGATAGCGCCATTTGTATTAATCCAAATGACGAACGTTTTGCTCATTTGAAAGGCAAAAAAGCGATTGTGCCTATTTGCGGAAGAGTAATACCTATTATCGAAGACGATTATGTTGATATCGAATTTGGTACTGGTTGTTTGAAAGTGACCCCAGCTCACGACATGAATGACAAGGCATTGGGAGAAAAGCATAATTTGGAGATTATTGATATTTTCAACGAAGATGCAACGATGAATAGTTTTGGTTTGCATTATCAGGGTCAAGATCGTTTTGTGGTTCGTGAAGAAATTGCAAAAGAACTAGGGACTATAGGTGCTTTAGCAAAAACAGAAACACACTTAAATAAAGTAGGTACTTCGGAAAGAACCAAAGCAGTTATCGAGCCTCGTTTATCAGACCAATGGTTCTTGAAAATGGAAGATTTGGTAAAACCGGCAATTCAATCCGTATTGGTTGCTGGCGAAATTAAATTGCATCCAGCACGTTTTAACAATACGTACGCCCATTGGCTAAACAACATTCGCGATTGGAATATTTCGCGTCAATTGTGGTGGGGACAACAAATTCCGGCCTATTTCTATGGCGACGGAAAAGAGGATTTCGTGGTCGCTGAAAATATTGAAGACGCTCTAAAGTTAGCGAGAGAGAAAACTTTAAACCCTAAACTTGAAACAAAAGATTTAAAGCAAGATGTTGACGCTCTTGACACTTGGTTCTCGTCTTGGCTATGGCCAATGTCCGTTTTTGGAGGTATAATGAATCCAGAAAGTGAAGACTTTAAATACTATTATCCAACCAATGATTTAGTTACGGGCCCGGATATTTTGTTTTTCTGGGTAGCGAGAATGATTATTGCGGGTTATGAATATACCGATAAAAAACCGTTTACCAATGTATATTTAACGGGTTTAGTTCGGGATAAACAAAGACGTAAAATGTCTAAATCATTAGGTAATTCCCCTGATCCTTTAGACTTAATTGAGAAATTTGGTGCTGATGGAGTTCGAGTGGGATTGCTTTTGAGCGCTTCTGCCGGAAATGACATTATGTTTGACGAAGAATTGTGCAACCAAGGAAAAGCATTCACCAATAAAATTTGGAATGCCTTTAAATTGATCAAAGGTTGGGAAGTTTCGGAAACGATTCCACAACCGGAATCTTCAAAAGTAGCAATCGAGTGGTATGAAGCCAAGTTGCAACAAACACTTCTAGAAATCGAAGATAATTTCGAAAAATACAGAATTTCCGAAGCTTTAATGGGAATTTACAAACTGGTTTGGGATGATTTCTGCTCTTGGTTTCTGGAAATGATAAAACCGGCGTACCAACAGCCAATCGACAGCGTTACTTTGGCGAAAGCCATAGCAATGCTTGAAAATAATTTAAAATTATTGCATCCGTTTATGCCGTTCCTGACAGAGGAAATTTGGCAAATTCTTGCCGAAAGAACTACAGATGAAGCATTAATCGTTTCGACTTGGCCAGAAATAAAACCGTTTGATTCCCGTTTAATTGCTGATTTTGAAAACACAATGGAGGTTATTTCCGGAATTCGTACGATCCGTAAAGACAAGAATATTCCGTTTAAAGATGCGATTGAATTTAAAATTGTCAATAATGACAATACTTCGGCTTATTTTGATTCGGTGGTGACTAAATTAGGAAACTTGACTTCCTTAGAATATGTTTTGGATAAAGTGGATGGCGCCTTGTCTTTCCGTGTCAAATCGAATGAATATTTCATCCCAATCACCGGAAATATTGACGTGCAAGCTGAAATTGCTAAACTGACGGCGGAGTTAGTCTATACGCAAGGTTTCTTGAAATCAGTACAAAATAAACTAGCCAACGAGAAATTTGTGGCTGGTGCACCGGAGAAAGTTTTAGCCAACGAAAGACAAAAAGAAGCAGATGCTCTGGCAAAAATGGAAACTATCGAGCACAGTTTGGCGGGTTTAAAATAGACTTAGTCAAAATATATAAACCCGACCCATTTTCAATATGGGTCGGGTTCTTTTTTAAGTCAACTTAGTTTAGCAGGATTGAAGCAGAAATTTAGCCAAATAAAAACAAGAATAATAACGGAAATATAATTCCGGCAACGGCTAGTTTCCAACCCCTGTTTTTCCAACTGAATTTTCCGGCTTTAATCATAACCGTTCCTGTTAAGGCAATAATGATTAAGCTGATCGCAAAAATATCAGAATAATAAATCCAAAAATTAGAGGTGTTTTTATGCAATTTCATCGTTTGGCTGATAATTGGCGTTTTAGAGAAGGAAACAATTTCTCCTTTTCCAGTTTTCAGGTCAATTTCGACATCGTGCTTTTCAAAAGAAATTTTAAAGGTTCCTTTTTTTACCATTTGACGTCTCATTTTATCATCGATGCCCAATTGTTTGCCTAAATCTTCAGCAAATTTTTCATTAATTTCATTTTCAGCAAAAACTTTTACTTGGATCGCCTTGGTTTCGGTAGTGTATTTTTCCGGATGCCAGTATTCTCTGTGGTTCATCATAAGTCCTGAGATGGCAAAAGAAACAATTAATCCGATATAGAAATACCCTAAATCACGGTGTAAATTTCTTGCTTTTATTTTCATCATGGGTTTGAATTTTAGGTTTTGAATTATGTATCAGACTTTTTATTTGGTAAAAGGTTTAATTAGAATTTATATTTTAAGCTGGTCATCACTTGACGAGGTGCTGTTGGGTTTACACTGTAATTTTCATGTACGGTATAATTCAAAACATTTGTAATATTTGACAATCTGCATAATAGAGAGAATTTCTCCCAGTTGTATCCTACTGAAACATCAATTGTGGTGTATCCTTTTATTGGAATTTCTCGGTCATAAATCCCGTTAGGCAAGGATTGGTCAATTTGATTATTCCATCCGCCTACTCTTTTTCCAATATAATTCCCTAAAGCTCCAACAGATACTCCTTCTAATATTCCGGAAGGCAGCGTATAAAAAAAGCTTAGATTAGCTGTATTAGCCGGAGTTCTGGCCAAACGATCTCCTTCTATAAAGCTTCCTTTTATACCGGATGTTTTAGTATAGCGCATGTCATTATAACTGTAACCGGCTATGATATTTAAGCCTTCTATGGGTTTTGCAATAATGTCAAATTCGACCCCTTTGCTGGTGGTTTCGCCGCTTAAAATTTTTATCGATGTATCGATATTGCTGGAACCATCGGCTTTGAATTCAGCAGTTTGTGCTAAGTTGCTATTGGTAATTTGGTACACCGTTACGTTTGTGCTTAGTATTCCTCTCCAGAAATCCTTTTTGATTCCAACTTCATACTGGTCTATGATAGACGGTTCAATGGCTTTTAAATCTACTGTAGTTCCGGTGTTTGGTGTAAATGAATTGGAGTAACTTGCAAAAAGGGACATGTTTTTTGTAGGTTGAAATACAAGTCCTAGTTTTGGGGTGAAAGCAACATCTTTGCGTTTTGGAGCTTCGGTAACTGTGGTTTTAAGGACATCCGTTGTCGCTACTTGAGCTTCTTGCCAAGACCACCTAATTCCTGCTAAAACTTTAAATTTATCGGTTAGTGAAATTAAATCTTGGGCGTATATCCCAAAACGGTTGGTGTCTGTTTTTACGATTCTGGTTGTAGTTGCATCCGGTATGGCACCGCCTTGATTGAAATTTTCAAAATCAAAAATGTTTCCACTGCCATAGGTTGTAGGGCTGAATGCAAAAGCATAGGCTTGTGTAAATGCATTTTCCATATCAACTCCCGTGAATAGTTGGTGTTTTACCTTTCCAGTTTTAAAGTTACCTTGTATGCTGAATTGTTCTCCAATGATTTGTTCCAGATTTTTGTTTTGTCCTAAGGGTCTTTTCCAGTCACCGTTTGTTGCCGGTTGAATGCGTTCCGTTCCTTTTGAAGTTCGGTCGTAGTTTTGAAAAGAGGTATTGAAGTTTAATTTCCAATTGCTGTTAAAATCATGTTTTACTAAGGTAGATACGGTGGCTTGTTTTGTTTGTCCATTAGACCAATTTGCCCCTAAATAAGTATTTCGAGGAAGTTCAACAATTTCTTTTCCGATGATTCCAGTACCAAAATCCGGAGTCCAGTCATCGTGCAGATAATCTCCTTGTACTATGATTTCAGTCTTGGCACTCACTGTAAAAAGGAAAGAAGGATTGATGTAATACCGTTCTTTGGTCACATTATCTCTGAAGCTTTCAGAGTTTTCATAAGAGCCGGTGAATCGATAGGCAATATTATCATTTAAGGGACCGTAAATATCGATGGAAGGTTTGTAAAAAGAATAGCTGCCCATTTGCATCGCAATTTCTCCTCCTTTTTTAAAGGAAGGGATTTTGGTCACCATATTCAATATTCCTCCGGGTGCTACATTTCCAAACAATAAAGCGGCACTTCCTTTTAGGACTTCTACTTTCTCTAATGAAGAAACTTCCGGGATTGAACCACTGTTAAAACGGAATCCATTTTTAAACATATTGTTGGCAGACATGTCATACCCTCTTGAAAAGAAGGATTCCTGTGCACTGCCACGAGCGGAACCCACATAGACTCCATTTACGTTTTTGATGACATCACTTAATCTGATTGCCTGTTGCTGTTCGATGATTTCATTTCCTATCACTTGTATGCTTTGGGGAATATCCATTGGTTCCAAACCGGATCGTACTGCTGATAGTGGTTTTTTATGCTGATTTGGAGTTACAATTACTTCTTTAAGAATTTCTCTTTTTTTGTTTTTTATGGTGTCTAAAACGCTATCAAATGTTTCCGTGTCTGCGGTATTTTCAATTGCTTGTGCTGTTTCTTGTGCAAAGCCACTTATGCTGAATAACAAAACTAAAACGGGTATTAAAATGTTTCTCATGGTTGTTTATTTGGAATGATTAAAAATAACGATGCAAATATAGAATCTGAATTTGATTTAACAAAACTTATTTAGATTAAATATGGATAATAATTTAAATGTTTTTTAATGTATTGTAATACAGTTTTTTAAATAAAAAAATCCTTGCTTTTAGACAAGGATTTTTAATTTTAGCGTGAAATGTTAAATTTTAACATTTGATTTTCGGTTTCTTCCCCACCAAATATAGCATCCGGTTATAGGAAGACTCGCAATAAGTAAACTGATTAAAAAGGCAAATATTTTTCCGGCTATTCCAAAAACGGCACCCGTATGAATGTCGTAATTCAAGAGCAGCAGTTTGTCGGCAATTTTAGCTTCTTTATACCTTCCGTAAAGGTGATCTACTTTTTGTTCTTCTAGGTTGTATTGGTCAAAATAACGATAGTCTATTTTCCAATAGGTGCCTTCCTCAGGATTTGCATTTGCAGCAATAGAAGAATTGGCACTTTCCGGTGGATGCACTTCTATAGATTTTGCTTTTGGATATTCTTTTTGCATCAAAGTCCAAATTTGATCCAGCGGTTTATCTACTTTTTTTGTTTTTATAGTCGAAATTGGATCTTCATAAACCAATGATTTTTCTCCACCAAGAACCGTATAATAAGAATAACCAAACCATTGGAAACCCCAGACTAAACCCGTAATTGCAAAAATAAGGGCAATTATAAGCACGTATAAGCCAGTAATATTATGCAAGTCATAGTTTTTGCGTTTCCATTTTAATCCTTTTTTCCATTTAAACCAAAAACGTTGTTTGGCAGCATTTTTATTTTTTGGATACCAAAGAATCATTCCCGTAATCAGCAGAATCAAAAACACTAAAGTTGCCGATGCCGTAACGGTTTGTCCGATTTCATGAGGCAGCCAAAGATAAAAATGACCGTCAAGAATAAAGTTAAAAAACCCATCTTCCATATTGGTTTTTTCAAGGACTTCACCTGTATACGGATTGAGGTACACAATATAATGATAGGAAGGTTCGTAATGGAAAAATATAGCTTCCACTGATTTGACAGAACCATTGTATTTTATGGCATGTAACACTTTGTTTGGAATTTCTTTTCGGGCAATTTCTTCCAATTGCGTAGGTAATAGAAATGGTTTTTCCTGTTTTGTAACAAACCTGTACTCATCGGTGTAATCTTGTATTTCTTCCTGAAAGGCATACAAACTTCCCGTGATGGCAATTATGAAAACAAGTACGCCTGAGGATAAGCCAAGCCAAAGATGGATTTTTAGGATTGCTTTTTTTAAGGTGTTATTTTTCATTATAAATGGATTAAACTCCTCCAGGAAAAGAGGAGTTTAGTTAGACAAAACGAATTAGGAATCTTAAAATTTATATGTCAAACCGGCAGTTACACTTCTTAATCGCTGTGGAGTTACAGTAGACCAACCTGAATAATATTTTTCGTTTAATATATTATTTAATTTTAAAGCTAAATTGAATTTATCATTTGAATACGACAAAGCCGAATTTAATATGGTATAACTTGGTAAGGCAAACGTTCCGATATTCGCTCTGTTCAACGTTTTATATTCACTGGCATGGTTTCCGCCAAATCCAAGACCGAATCCTTTTAATTTCCCGGAAGTCAACGTGTAATTTGCCCAAAAATTTACTAGCGTTTCTGGTCCGGCTTCTTCAGGTCTTAATCCTAAATATCCATCACCGGGATTGTCTTTTGTAACTTCACTTTTGTTATTACTGAATCCAGCAATCACATTAAATCCTTTCATTGGGTTTGCCGTAAAACTGATTTCAACTCCTTTACTGTTGACTTCACCGCCCTGAATTGCGTTGTTAATATTGTTTGGATCCGTCATTAATCGGTTTTTTACATCAATGTTGTAGTAGCTAATCGATGCCGAAATGATGTCTTTGTATAAGTTTGTTTTTAATCCAAATTCATATTGATTAGCTTGCTCCGGATCAAAAGATTCCATTCTTGGATTAGAACCATCCACTTCAGAAACTTCTCGTGGCGTTACATTTACAAAGCCATTCATATAATTTGAAAAAACCGAAACTTTATCTTTAATCAACATATAAACCAGACCGAATTTTGGAGAAACGGCTGCTTGGCTGTTTTCTTCGGTCGCTGTTTTCGATTTGAAATGATCGACGCGCAAACTAATCATTGCCGATAATTTATCGGTAACATTCAACACATCTGAGGCGTACGCACTAATAACCTCAATTTCAGCAGTTGAATTTCCGTCAAACGAATCTACTAAAAGATTATCAACTCCCGCTTGGGTCAAATCTCCAGTATCTGATCCATCGATTAAGGAGACAATTCCGTTTCCAACCCAACCGGTACTCCCGTTTATAATATTTGATTTATAATAATCGACACCAGCAACCAATCGGTTTCTTAAGTTTCCAATTTTAAAGTCTCCAATAAAATTTTGTTGAATATCCGTTGCTAAAGTTTCTCCGTTTCTTTTAGAAATGAATCGTGTAAAATCATTTCCGTTTGATGCATCAAATAAATAGGAATAATACCCATTTGTTTTACTGTTGCTTCTGGATAATACCGTTTGTGAAGTCCACTGATCCGATATTTTATAAAACATTTGAGCCTGTAAATTATAAGTAGGATTGCTGATGGACAGCTCGTTTGAAGTGAATGATTTATTATAGTTTTTTTCGAATAATTCCATCGAATCAAATGATAGAGCGGAATTTCTGTTCAAGAAAAGCATCGGGGCATTTGATGAATTTCGGTTTGTAAATTCAGTATTGATCAAGAACGAAAGTTTATCACTAACTTTATAACTCAAGGAAGGCGCAAAGAAAAAGGATTTGCCAAAACCGGCATCCTGAAACGAATTTTCTTTTTGGTAGGCTGTATTGATTCGTACGGAAACATCTGTGTTTAGTGGGATATTTACATCTGCAGTAAGGCGATCCATACCATACGATCCGGCATTATAACTGATTTCTCCACCAAATCTTGAATAAGGTTTTTTAGTTACAATATTTATTAAACCTCCGTATGAAATCAAACTACTGCCAAATAATGTTCCTGAAGGTCCTTTGATCACTTCAATATTGTCCACGTTGGCCGGATCAATACTTCCATTGTTGATTCCGGGAAGCCCGTTGATCATTGTTGGCTGAACTGAAAAACCTCTCATGGAAAAATATTCAGCACCATCGCCGCCACGCCCGGTTGATTCCCAAAGACGCGTGATTCCAGTTGCATTTTTTAGCGCATCACTAAAGTTAGTAACCACTTGTTCTTTCATTAACTCGCTGGTAACGGTGTTGTACACCTGTGGATTTTCAATATTATTCAAAGGCATTTTAGAGACTGTGGTACTTTTTTCTCTTTTATACCTGTATTTGTTGGTGTTTATAATCACTTCTTTCAATGTTTTTAAGGTATCTTTTTCTTGCTCTTTCTTTTCTTGAGCAGTAACCGTTATTCCAAAAAGCAAAACGAACAGGTAAAAGGCAGGTATCTTTTTCATTTATTTAGATTAATTAAAAATAAGTTGCAAATATAAGAGTGCTTTTGCTCTTAACAAAACTTATTTAGACTAATTACAGATAATATTTAAAATTAATTTTTATTCCACTGCAAAACAGTTTTTTAACGGTATAAAAAAACCTTGCTTATTTCGAGCAAGGTTTTGATTGGAACTAAAATGTTAAAATTTTAGTTGATTTTTTTCATTGAATATTGTTCGGAACTGGGTTTTCCTTGCTGGATTCCTGAAATTTTTACCACTATACTGTCTGGATTGATTTCACTATAAATAATTTTTTGAGGATAATCATATTTCGGGTTTTCAAAAACCAGTTGTTTCTCAGTTGTCGTTGTCAACTTGAATGCGACTGCTTTATCCTCGTTTTGTCCTTTTACCATAGTTGAATACGTTAATTCTTCTCCTTTTTGTTGCAAAATAATAGATTCAAAATGCAAAGTGTCTTTTTCTTTGATAAAATAGGATTGCGCTTCAAAAGTACTGTCGTTTACTTTTTTCCAAGTTTCAGAAAGATTTCCATCAACGGACTTATTTTCCCAATTTCCTAAAATCCAATTGGCGGCTTTCATTTTTTCTAATTCATTTGCATCCGATTCTTTGCAGGAAAAAATGGTTAACAAAAGTAATATAAGAGTTGTTTTTTGAAACATTGGTGTAAATATTTGGTTTTATTTTGAACTGCTAAATTAAGAAAAAATAGAATAACGTCGCTTTTTTAGTTTTGGAATCACAGGTTCACCATATAAGTCATATAAGTTTTTAATTTGAATAGAATAAAGGAAAAAAACAGTTCATTTAAGGAAAGTCGCATAGTTCATAAAGAATGTTTTAACTTACGTTCTCTTCAGCCAATGTGACAAATAAACTAACTTTCTTAACCCGTTGGGTGCAATTAATTTTTGATGATAATTTTCGTCAGTTCGAGTGATCCCGCTTTTGGGCGGGATTATATCGAGAACTAGAAAATTAGTATTAAAAACGGTTCTCGATACACGTCACTTCGAGTGCGAAGCGTATCGAGAAGTTTGTTCCGTTTTACTACACAAAAAACACTCGAACTGACGTTTTGAATAATTGCACCCAACGGGTTTTCTTATATAACTTAAGTAATGACTAAAATTTAATGTCGTATTTTAATAAAGCACTAAATTTCTTTGCCACAGATTTCACAGATTAGCACAGATTAATTCGTTATGTAATTTTAAAAATCTTTTTAATCCTTACAATCTGTGGCAAAAACTCTTTTTAATAATTGCGACAATATATCTTTCTTGCTACTTATATGGTTAAAACAAAATTTAATCACTTTCATTCAAAATAATATAAACCAATTCTTTAGTTGGTTTTTGATCTTTCAGTTTTGCTCTGACCACATCAAAAGGCACTTTGAAATCACAGCCTGATTTATAATCGCTGCAGCCATAAGCCATTTTTCCTTTTAGCACCGTTCCTTTCTTGCATTTCGGACAGGCTAATTCGTCCGGAATGACTTTTTTTAAAGCTTTCTTGGCTTCTAATTGAAGTTGGAAATTTTCGTCAAAACGAAGCAAACCTTCCACAGTGCCGATATCAGTTTTAAAATCTTTCATGTTTACAGTAGATCCTTTTTGTAGTAATCGCAAGTATTGGTTCTCGGATATTTTTTTCTCTGCAAAAGTGTAAGGCAATAGGAACGTGCAACCTGCTTTATAATTGGTACATCCAAATGAAGATTTTCCTTTGATAAGTGTTCCTTTTCTGCATTTTGGACAGGCTTCCGCCAAAATTCCTGCGGCTTTCTTTTTCTCGACTTTGACAACTTCTTTTTGAATGCTTCCCACATGCGAGATATTGGCACGTCTGGTTTCACTTCGCACTTCATAGACCAAAGCTTCTACCATGTTTTTCATGTTCTTAATAAACGCAGCAGCGGTAAAAGTTCCTTTTTCAATATCTTTCAACTGCTTTTCCCAAGAGCCGGTGAGTTCAGCTGATTTCACCAAATCATTTTGAATGGTGTCAATAAGCTGAATTCCCGTAGGTGTTGGCAATACCTGTTTTTTGTTCCTAATGATGTATTGGCGTTTAAACAGCGTTTCAATAATATTGGCTCGCGTGGAGGGACGCCCAATACCGTTTTCTTTCATCAATTCGCGTAAATCTTCATCATCCACTTGCTTGCCTGCGGTTTCCATGGCGCGCAATAAAGTAGCTTCGGTGAACTGATTCGGTGGTTTGGTTTCCTTTTCTAAAAACGAGGGTTCATGTGGCCCTTTTTCACCTACAACAAAACTCGGTAAAATATCGGCTTCTTTTTCTTTGGCGTTTGGATCTTCAAAGACTACGCGAAATCCCTTTTTAAGGATTTCTTTTCCTGTCGTTTTGAAGGCTACATCTGCTGCTTTCCCAATAACGATGGTATTGGCAACCAAACAATCGTCATAAAACACGGCTATAAATCGCTTGGTAATTATGTCATATACTTGCTGCTGATTGTATTGCAAGTTGGATTGAATCCCCGTTGGAATAATCGCATGGTGATCCGTAACTTTTTTATCGTTGAAAACTTTGGTCGATTTTTTTATCTTTTTTTCCAAAAGCGGTTGCGTCAATGCAGCATAATTCGTCAAGTTTTTCAGAATCCCAGCCACTTTTGGATAGATATCATTGGGCAAAAACGTCGTATCAACTCTGGGATACGTAACTACTTTTTGTTCGTACAAAGTTTGGACAATTTTGAGTGTTTCATCTGCCGTAAAACCAAATTTGGTATTGCAATACACCTGTAATCCTGTTAAATCAAATAGTTTAGGTGCAAACTCATTGCCATTCTTTTTTTCGACCGAAACTATTTCGAACTCACTTTCCTTGACCTTATTGGCCAAGAGTTCGCCATCTTCTTTTTTCAAAAAGCGCCCTTCTTCATAGCTGAAAAGCGTTTCTCTGTATAAAGTTTGCAACTCCCAATACGGTTGCGGTTTGAAATTCTCGATTTCCTTGAATCGGTCCACAACCATTGCCAATGTTGGGGTTTGTACCCTGCCAATAGACAAAACTTGTTTGTATCCGCCATGTTTTACGGTGTACAAACGCGTGGCATTCATGCCCAGTAACCAGTCGCCAATGGCTCTGGAAAATCCTGCATAGTATAAATTATCATAGTAGGCAGATGGTTTCAAGTTCTGGAAACCCTCTTTGATGGCTTCGGTGGTTAGGGAAGAAATCCACAAGCGTTGCACCTCGCCTTTATAATTGGCTTCGTTCATCACCCAGCGTTGAATAAGTTCACCCTCTTGCCCGGCATCCCCGCAGTTGATGACCAACTCGGCTTTGTCGAAAAGGCTTTTTATGATTCGGAATTGCTTTTGGATCCCCGAATTCTCGACCACTTTAGTTTCGAATTTGTCGGGAAGCATGGGTAGATTGTTCAAATCCCAACTTTTCCAATGGGGCTTGTAATCGTTCGGTTCTTTTAAGGTACATAAATGCCCAAAAGTGTAGGTGACCTGATAACCATTGCCTTCATAATATCCGTCATGCTTGGTATTAGCTCCCAAAACGGATGCGATTTCGCGGGCGACACTTGGTTTTTCGGCAATACAGACCTTCATTTTTTCCTACTGATTTAAGGGTGCAAAGTAGGAATTTAGAAATTGGTATTAAAAAGAAATCGACAGGAGTTATGAACTGGTATGTGATTCATTGCGAGGAACGAAGCAATCCCATTCAGTTGGTCTATTATTTATTTGCTTATCGTTATGGGCACAGAATACAATTCTGCGCTAACGATTGTGGATATTCGAGCGATCGGTAATACAGACCTTCATTTTTGCTACTTATTTTGAGGGCGCAAATTAGGAATTTACAAATTGGTATTAAAAAGAAATTTTGTGGAGTTATGAACGGTTAGGACGTGCTGTTTATTAGGAGCAGTACGAATGGCGTTTTTTCAAGAACCCATCTTCCTGCTGTCCGCTGTATCCACGCTAAAAAGCGTGGGATGCCGCTTCCATCAGGGCTATTGATTACGTCTCATTTTCATAATAACGAAAGAGAAAATGCCGTAGATTACTTCATATATTCTCATTTACTGTTAGCGCAGAATTGCATTCTGTGCCCACTCCAATTGACACCCAAACTAATTTACAAAATTACTTCTAAATCAGCTTTAAAAATTAAAAAAAAAGCTAATATCGTTTTATGGATTAGCTCTTTTGACTTGTTTTACCTGTCCTCGTTTGTGGGCACAGAATGCAATTCTGCGCTAACGACTGTGGATATCTGAGCAATCGGGCTAAAGATTTCGTTTTGTTTTCATAATAACGAAAAAGAATAATGCCGTAGAGTACTTCAATATTCTTATTTACTGTTTGGCAGAACTGCATTCTGTGCCCACTCCAATTTGCATCCAAAATTATTCTAACAAAAACTTCTAAATCAGCGTTAAACATTAAAAAAAGCTAATATCGTTTTACTGACATAGCTTTCTGACTTGTTTTTTCCTGCCCTCGTTTGTAGGCACAGAATACAATTCTGCGCTAACGATTGTGGATATCTGAGCGATCGGGGAAAATGTTTCGATAGTTGAATTATCTCTAGATTATCGTGTTATATCAATAAGATGATTAAGAATCACATTGGCTATTTGTATTATGAGATTCCTCGTACCTCGGAATGACAAGTAGTTACTGAAATAGCAAAAAACGAACCTTGCAAACTGCAATACTTTTTCGTATTTTTGCGGTCTAAACCGAAAGATGATTTTGATTAAAATAAAAAATCGTGATAAGAGGTTACTTCTGCCCTTGGGCAAAATATATAAACGAGAAGAAATAAAGGACTAAGAAAATGTTAGATAGACTTCAAATAGTAAAACAACGTTTCGATGAGATTTCGGATTTGATTATTCAGCCGGATGTTATTATGGATCAGAAGCGTTATGTGCAATTGAATCAAGAGTACAAAAGTTTAAAAGCTTTGGCTGAAAAACGCGATGAATATGTTGTTTTGATGGCAAACATTGACGAAGCAAACGAAATAATTGCCGATAACAGTGATGCGGATATGACCGAAATGGCCAAAATGCAACTGGACGAAGCTAAGGAAAGATTGCCGGAACTGGAGGATGAAATCAAGTTTATGTTGATTCCTAAAGATCCCGAAGATGCTAAAAATGTTATGGTGGAGATTCGTGCCGGAACGGGTGGGGATGAAGCGAGTATTTTTGCCGGGGATTTGTTTCGTATGTACACGAAATATTGTGAGAACAGAGGTTGGAGAACGTCGGTAGTGGATATGAATGAGGGAACTTCGGGTGGTTTCAAAGAGGTGATTTTTGAAGTTACCGGTGAGGATGTTTACGGAACCTTGAAGTTTGAAGCGGGTGTTCACCGTGTACAACGGGTACCGCAAACGGAAACACAAGGACGTGTTCACACATCAGCGGCGACTGTTATGGTATTGCCGGAAGCAGAGGAATTTGATGTGCAAATTGATATGAATGATGTGCGTGTGGATTTCTTCTGTTCGTCAGGACCTGGTGGACAATCGGTAAATACAACTAAATCAGCGGTTCGGTTGACGCACATTCCAACTGGATTGGTGGCGCAATGTCAGGATCAGAAATCACAACACAAGAATAAAGATAAAGCTTTTGGCGTTTTGCGTTCCCGTTTGTACGAACAGGAATTAGCCAAAAAACAAGCGGAAGATGCTACAACGCGTACGTCTCAGGTAAGTTCTGGTGACCGTTCTGCAAAAATCCGTACCTATAATTATGCACAAGGTCGTGTAACGGATCACCGTGTAGGTTTGACGTTGTACGATTTGGGAAATATCATGAATGGTGATATTCAGAAAATTGTAGATGAGTTGGCGTTAGTCAACAACATGGAAAAACTGAAAGAAGCCAGCGAGGTTTTTTAAATAGGTTTTGGGCGCCGGGTTTTAGGTCTTAGTAGGTTATAGGTTTTTGTAAAACTAAAATATATGAGAAACTTTAGGGATTTAGAAGTTTGGCAAAGTTCTGTTTTGCTTGTTAAAAAAATTTATATTATTACTGGTTCGTTTCCCAAAGAAGAAAAATTTGGACTGGTTTCTCAAATCAATAGATGTGCAGTTTCAATTCCTTCGAACATAGCGGAAGGTTGTTCCAGAACTTCTCAAAAGGATTTTTCTAGATTTTTACAGATAAGTTTAGGTTCGGCCTTTGAATTAGAGACTCAAATTGAAATAGCTAAAGAGATAGGTTTTGTGGATGTGTTTTTACACTTAGAAATTATTTCCGAGCTTAACATAATTCAAAAAAGAATTCAATCCTTAAAAAAGTATGTTGATTCCAAGGTTTAAAACCAACACCCAACATCTAAGAACCCACCACCTAAAAAATGACTACACAACAACTTATTGACCAAATCAGAAGCAAGAAATCATTCCTAGCAGTAGGACTCGATATCGATTTGACTAAAATTCCACAGCATCTACTAGAATTGGAAGATCCCATTTTCGAATTCAATAAAGCGATAATCGATGCAACGCATGATTTGGCTGTGGCTTATAAACCTAATATTGCTTTTTATGAAGCGTATGGTTTGAAAGGATGGACGTCTCTACAAAAAACAATTAATTACATCAACTCAACGTATCCGGATATTTTTACTATTGCCGATGCCAAACGCGGTGATATAGGCAATACGTCTGCTATGTATGCCAAAGCTTTTTTTGAAGATTTGAATTTTGACAGTATTACCGTTGCTCCTTATATGGGAAAAGATTCAGTGGAGCCTTTTCTGGCTTTCAAAAATAAACATACGATTATGTTGGCTTTGACTTCTAACGAAGGTGCTTTTGATTTTCAGACTTTAAACTTAAACGGAAAAGAATTGTACAAACAAGTTTTGGAAATATCTAAAAACTGGAAAAACAGCGAAAACCTGATGTATGTTGTAGGTGCAACAAAAGCTGAATATTTCACTGAAATTCGCAAAATTGTTCCTGACAGTTTCTTGCTTGTTCCCGGAGTAGGAGCACAAGGCGGAAGTCTGGCTGAAGTTTGTAAATACGGAATGAATGCGAATGTTGGATTACTAATCAATTCTTCCAGAGCGATTATTTATGCTTCAAACGGAACTGATTTTGCCGATAAAGCAAGAACCGAAGCGTTGAAAATGCAACAGGAAATGGAGCAAATTATGAGTTTGAAGTTTAACGTTTAACGTTTTTGGGTTTTTATAAAATATTTTGAATTCAATCATTCTTCATTTTAAACCATTAAGAAATTAAGTTTTATTACCCTTGCGCTAAGATTTGAATCAAAAATTTTAGCGCTAAACTTTTTAAGCCTTAATTTTTCTAAATTTCTTAATGGTTTAAAAATATAATTTTTGATTAGATTTACTAAACATTAAACATTAAACTTGAGACAAAAAACTTTAATCGATCAACTCGGAATAACACATTCTTTTGAAACTTCGCCAAAACGCATTATATCATTGGTTCCCTCACAAACGGAATTGCTGTATGATTTAGGTTTGGAAGACCGAATTATAGGAATTACAAAATTCTGTGTGCATCCGTATCATTTTAAGTCGACCAAGAAAATAGTTGGTGGTACCAAAAAAGTGCATTACGAAAAAATCAGATTGTTGCAACCGGATATTGTCATTTGTAACAAAGAGGAAAATACCGCTGAAATTGTGGAAGAGTTGCGTAAAATTTGTCCGGTTTGGGTGACCAATATCATCACGATTGAAGATAATTTTCAGATGATTGCCGACTTTGGTCAACTTTTCAATTGCAGAACCGAAGCCCAGAAATGGAACGATAAATTGGCTTTTGCCCTGAGCGATTTTAAAAACTTTATAAAAGATAAGCCGCAACAAAAAGTAGTATATTTCATTTGGAAAAATCCTTTTATGGTTGCCGGTTCTAATAATTTTATCAATGAATTACTGAAACTAAACCATTTTCAAAACATATATGCAGGCAATGCCGAGACTTCTGGACGTTACCCGGAAATTGAACTCAAAAAAATGCGTTTAGAAGGGGATCCGGATTTGGTTTTTCTTTCATCAGAGCCGTATCCTTTCAAAGAGGAAGATGCTTTCGAAATAGGAAGACACACACACCACGCAAAAACGGTATTTGTAGATGGTGAAATGTTTTCCTGGTATGGAAGCAGGCTGTTAAAAGCGTTTGACTATTTTAAAAAAATGCATCAAAAATTATAATTCGCATTCTTCTAAAATCAATTTTTCTGTTGTCACGATCGATTTAACAGAAGAATTTTCGATATGGAAATTTAGTTCTGAGAACTTTTGGTACTCTTTTTTAAGCTTTTCTATTTCACTTTTCTCTTGCAATAATCCTTTCATGGGTGATGATTTTATGCAAATTTACATTTTACGATCTTAAAAGAAGCATTATTATTTGTTAAGATTGGGATTTAAAATTAATGTGCTATTTTTACAAAAAAAAGACGTGATCAATTATACCATTTACGAAAATAAAAACAGCGACCAATGGGTAACTTTTGTTCACGGTGCTGGTGGAAGTTCGTCTATATGGTTCAAACAAATACGGGATTTTAAGAAACAGCATAGTGTTTTATTATTGGATTTACGCGGTCACGGGGAATCAAAACCTACGCTGAAAACAGCTTTCAAACAAAAATATACTTTTTCGGCTTTGGCCAATGATATTCTGGAAGTCTTAAACCATCTCAAAATTGAAAAATCACATTTTGTCGGAATTTCATTGGGAACCATACTCATCAGACAATTGGCTGAAATGTATCCGGAACGCGTGCAAAGCATGATCCTTGGCGGTGCGATATTGAAAATGAATTTCCGTTCTCAAGTATTGATGCGATTGGGTAATTTGTTTAAATATGTACTGCCTTATTTGGTTTTATATCAGTTTTTTGCCTTTGTCATCATGCCAAAAAAAAGTCACAAACAGTCTCGGGTGCTTTTTATCAACGAGGCCAAGAAATTATACCAAAAAGAATTTATCAAATGGTTTAAACTCACCGCCGAAATAAATCCGGTACTCAAATGGTTCCGTCAGGTCGAGTTAAATATTCCTACGCTTTATGTGATGGGCGAAGAGGATTATATGTTTTTACCATCAGTTAAAAAAGTGGTAGAAAATCATTACAAATCGTCTACGTTGTTTGTAATACAAAACTGTGGACATGTAGTCAATGTGGAACAGCCTAATGTTTTTAACGATGCTGTTCTTTCTTTTATAAACACTGCTAAATAAAAATTGCCTGCATTTTTTATGCAGGCAATTCTTTAACTAACCAAAACCAAAATAATAAATAACCAGTTTATTACTCTGCAAAGATCACACTTACAGAGGCGTTTTGCTGTTAAGATTTTGTTATTACTTTGTTGTACATACGTTAAGTTTTTTTTACTTTGTTTCAATGCATACTTTTTGTTCACTCGGTAGCAAGTTACACGATGGACTGTCTCAGGTTTTAATTTTGAGTTATCTTTTTGTTTAAGACCTGGATTTTAAAGGGTAATAAGTCTATAGAAATACTATCGTTTTATTGTCATATACTATTGTTTTTCTCTCGGCATGCAGTTTTATGGCTCTTGCCAAAACCGTACGTTCCAGATCACGTCCTTTCATGATGAAATTTTCAATAGAATGACTGTGTGTAACTCGGGTAATATCCTGCTCGATAATTGGACCTTCATCCAATTCCTCAGTCACATAATGACTGGTAGCGCCTATGATTTTAACACCTCTCATGAAAGCTGAGTGATAGGGTTTTGCCCCGGGAAACGCAGGGAGAAAGGAATGATGAATGTTGATGATTTGATTCGGGTATTGCGCAATCAATTTAGGGGTGATAATCTGCATGTAGCGAGCCAAAACAATAAAGTCAATAGTATACTGCTTCAGTAAATCCAGTTGTTTTTGCTCGCCTTCGGCTTTTGTATCTTTGGTAAAAGGTACATAATGAAACGGAATATTAAAACGGTCTGCTACTGGTTTCAAATCCTCATGGTTGCTTATTATCAAAGGAATTTCTAGTGGCAATTCACCAGCGCTGTGGCGTCCTAAAATATCATACAAACAATGGTCGTATTTTGAAACAAATAATGCCATTTTTGGTTTTTCATCTTGGGTGTACATTGCCCAGGACATATTAAACGGTGAAGCCAACGTTGCTTGAAAATCATTTTTAATAGCTTCAATATTCCAATTTTTGGTATTGAATTCACATTCTAAACGCATGAAAAACACATTCTCATTAGCATCAACGTGTTGGTCTAGGTAGATTATATTGCCATCAATGGAGGCAATATAATTTGTAACGGAGGCAATAATTGCTTTTTGATCTTTGCAATGGATTAGGATTGTAATTTTTTGCATTAGCATTTTGTTTTTAGCTTTGTTTTTTAGTAATGATTAGTGTTTTTCAAAACTAAATGTATCTGTGTTTATAAAAAAGTTAGATTGGGTTGTTTTATGTTTAAAAAAAATAGCCCAATTTTAATCTATTTGTTGTCCTGCATGGCATAAACTTTATTATTTATTAATAACCAACAGTAACAACGGATAATTTTTAAAATAAAATTGTAAATTGCAGTCTTAAATTATCATATTCATAAAATGGAACAACAAAAACCATATATCCCTAACAATAAAGTAAGAATTGTTACCGCAGCTGCGCTTTTTGACGGTCACGATGCTGCAATCAATATTATGCGTAGAATCATTCAGTCTACAGGCGTTGAGGTAATCCATTTGGGTCACGATCGCAGTGTGGAAGAAGTGGTCAATACCGCGATTCAGGAAGATGCGAATGCTATTGCGATAACTTCGTATCAAGGCGGACACAACGAATATTTCAAATACATGTATGACTTGCTTCAGGAAAAAGGAGCTGGGCAAATCAAGATATTTGGTGGGGGAGGAGGAGTAATCCTGCCTTCTGAAATTGCCGAATTGCAAGCGTACGGAATCACCCGTATTTATGCGCCGGATGACGGTCGCGCGATGGGATTGCAGGGAATGATTAATGATTTAGTACAACAATCTGATTATCCCGTTGGAGATAAACTGACGGATGAAATAAAACATTTGGAAGAAAAAAATCCAAAAGCAATTGCCAGAATTATTTCATCAGCAGAGAATTTCCCAGACATAGCGGCCAAAACTCTGGAAGTTATCCAAAAAAAGAATCAGGGTTGTAAAACTCCGGTTCTTGGAATCACAGGAACAGGTGGAGCAGGAAAATCTTCTTTGGTGGATGAATTAGTGCGTCGTTTTCTAATCGATTTCCCGGAAAAAACTATCGGATTAATATCCGTCGATCCATCAAAAAGAAAAACCGGCGGTGCCTTGTTAGGTGATAGAATCCGAATGAACGCTATTAATAACCCTCGAGTTTACATGCGTTCTTTGGCCACACGCCAATCGAATTTGGCTTTGTCTAAATATGTTGCCGATGCAATCCAAGTGATTAAAGCAGCAAATTATGATATCATAATCCTGGAAACCTCAGGTATAGGACAATCCGATACAGAAATCATGGATCACTCTGATGTATCCTTATATGTAATGACGCCTGAATTTGGCGCTGCAACTCAATTGGAAAAAATCGACATGCTTGATTTTGCTGATTTGGTAGCGATAAACAAATTTGACAAACGCGGATCTCTGGATGCATTGAGAGACGTGAAAAAACAATACCAACGCAACCATAATTTATGGGATGCGAATTTAGATACGCTTCCGGTTTTTGGGACTATTGCTTCGCAGTTCAACGATCCGGGAATGAATACGCTGTACAAAGCGATAATGGATAAAGTCCATGAAAAAACGAATTCTGATTTGAAATCAACATTCCAAATCACTCGTGAAATGAGCGAGAAGATTTTCGTTATTCCGCCACACAGAACCCGTTATTTGTCTGAAATTGCCGAGAGCAACCGGAAGTATGATGTTACGGCCGTTAGCCAAGAACAAGTGGCTCAGAAATTGTACGGGATTTTTAAAACGATTGAATCGGTTACTAGAAAAATCCCTGAATTGAATAAAACAGGAATTAATGACGATTCGGTTTTGCCAAGTGCTTTAGAATCTGAAAAACCGGGTGCTGCTGAGGACAAAATATTTTTAAATCTTTTACTAAATCAATTTGATAAAATAAAAATGGATTTGGATCCATACAACTGGGAAATCATTTTGACTTGGGACGAGAAAGTAAACAAGTACAAGAATCCGGTGTATACGTTCAAAGTTCGGGATAGAGAAATCAAAATGGCCACGCACACGGAGTCCCTTTCACATTCTCAAATTCCGAAAATTGCATTGCCAAAGTACAAAGCTTGGGGTGATATTTTACGTTGGTGTTTGCAGGAAAACGTTCCTGGAGAATTTCCCTTTACCGCAGGTTTATATCCTTTTAAACGTGAAGGAGAAGATCCATCTCGTATGTTTGCCGGAGAAGGCGGACCGGAAAGAACGAACAAACGTTTTCATTATGTAAGTGCGGGATTACCGGCAAAACGATTATCAACGGCTTTTGACAGTGTGACTTTATACGGAAACGATCCACATGTACGCCCTGATATTTATGGAAAAATAGGTAATGCCGGAGTTTCTATTTGTTGTTTGGATGATGCTAAGAAATTATATTCTGGTTTTGATTTGGTTCATGCAATGACTTCGGTGAGTATGACTATTAATGGACCGGCACCTATGTTATTAGGGTTTTTCATGAATGCAGCGATTGACCAACAATGTGAGTTTTACATCAAAGAAAATGGCCTTGAAAAAGAAGTTGAGGTAAAAATCAACAAAATATATGCAGCAAAAGGAGTTGAAAGACCGCATTATCAAGGGGATTTGCCCCAAGGGAATAACGGTTTAGGGTTGCTGCTTTTGGGTGTAACCGGAGATCAGGTTTTACCTTTGGAAGTGTATAACGAAATAAAAGCAAGAACGTTATCTCAAGTTCGTGGAACCGTTCAGGCCGATATTCTTAAAGAAGATCAAGCGCAAAATACCTGTATTTTCTCTACTGAATTTGCGTTGCGATTAATGGGTGACGTACAGGAATATTTTATTACTAAGAATGTAAGGAACTTTTATTCGGTTTCTATTTCAGGGTATCATATTGCCGAAGCGGGAGCAAATCCAATTACACAATTGGCTTTCACGCTCTCTAATGGGTTCACGTATGTAGAATATTATTTGAGTCGTGGTATGAATATCAATGATTTTGGACCCAACTTATCGTTTTTCTTTTCGAATGGTGTAGATCCTGAATATGCCGTTATCGGTCGTGTGGCACGTAAAATTTGGGCGAAAGCCATGAAAAATAAATATGGCGCTAACGAGCGTGCGCAAATGTTGAAATACCACATTCAGACTTCGGGACGTTCTTTGCACGCACAGGAAATAGATTTCAATGATATTCGTACTACTTTGCAAGCGTTGTATGCGATTTATGACAATTGTAATTCCTTGCATACCAATGCGTATGATGAAGCAATTACAACACCTACAGAAGAATCTGTGCGTCGTGCGATGGCAATTCAGTTGATTATCAATAAAGAATTAGGACTGGCCAAAAATGAAAATCCAATTCAAGGTGCTTTCATTATTGAAGAGCTAACGGATTTAGTCGAAGCGGCAGTTTTATTAGAATTTGACCGAATTACAGAACGTGGTGGCGTGCTTGGAGCTATGGAAACCATGTACCAAAGAAGTAAAATTCAAGAAGAAAGTTTGTATTATGAGACTTTGAAACATACAGGTGAATTTCCTATCATTGGTGTGAATACGTTTTTGAGTTCCAAAGGTTCTCCAACAGTAATCCCCGCCGAAGTAATTCGCGCCACAGAGGAAGAAAAACAATACCAAATTGATATGTTGAACCATTTGCATCAATCCAATCAGGATATAGTGAAGGATCATTTAAATACGCTTCAGGAAGCAGCCATTAAAAACGAAAAT
Organism: Flavobacterium sp. ZB4P23; assembly: GCF_003970375.1. Taxonomy (NCBI): domain Bacteria; kingdom Pseudomonadati; phylum Bacteroidota; class Flavobacteriia; order Flavobacteriales; family Flavobacteriaceae; genus Flavobacterium; species Flavobacterium sp. ZB4P23. Next base: position 39,671 of record NZ_RYDK01000002.1, on the reverse strand, counting down.
TTATTCGAGCATTTAATGGAAGCGACCAAGGTTTGTTCCTTGGGACAAATAACAGCTGCTTTATTTGAAGTAGGTGGACAATACAGAAGAAATATGTAAGCAGAGAACCACTTTTTGCATCGCAAAAAGTGAGTGAATCGCTTATCCCGCTTTTGGGCGGGATCTAAGGTAATCAGTATTGAATTGCATCGCAAAAAGTGTGTGAATCGCTTATCCCGCTTTCGGGCGGGCGTGATCTAATTTTTTTTTTTAAAGACCTTACAGTAATGAGAGGTCTTTTTTTGTTCATGTAATTATTGCGACTTTATTACATTTATTCTAAAGTAGCTGTTGGGTGTAATCCAATGCGTTTAATTTTTTAACCACATAGAAACATAGATTTTAAAATTATGTAAGTCGTTTCACTTTTTTGGAGAAAATCATAGCTATATGAAGCCAAAAATTGGGCTGTCCAACTCTTTTTTTCTATGTTTCTATGTGGTTCATTTTTTTAGTTAAGATTAATTGAAATTTTCATTAATTACACCCAACGAGTTAAAGTACTATATTTACATTTTACCTTAAAACCGAATAGTATGAAAAAACTTCAAATTGTATTCTTATTTTTTCTTTTTGGCCATGTTGCCGTTTCTTATGCCGCAAAAGCCGATACATTGCAAATTCCTAGTATGGCAATGAATAAAACGTATAAAGCTGCGGTAGTATTACCAAGTTCGTATGCAAAAAGCAAGATTAATTATCCCGTGCTTTATCTGTTGCATAGCGCTTATGGTCATTTTAATGATTGGTTGTCTAAAACTCCGGATAAGAATTTATTGCACAATTTAGCAGATCAGTATAATATCATAATCGTAATGCCGGAAGGAGAAACATTCAGTTTTTATCTTGATAGTCCTGTGAATAAGGGAAGTCAGTTTGAAACCTACATTACAAAAGAAGTAATTCAGAAAGTAGACAATACCTATCGGACAATAAACAACAGAAAAGGACGTGTTATTACGGGACTTTCTATGGGAGGTCACGGAGCATTGTATCTTTCGACAAGACATCCAGAACTATTTTGTGCAGCAGGAAGTATGAGCGGCGCTGTTGATATGGGAAGCATGATTAATCCGGAATCTAAGGAAAGAGTTACTAAATTAATGGAACCTGTTTTTGGGATTGAAGGAGCGCCACAGGAAGTATATGCCTCCAGTGCAGTTTTGAATATGGTGGATAAAATAAAAAGTAACAAACTGGAATTGATTATAGATTGCGGTGTAGATGATTTTTTGATTGAATCCAATAGAGAATTACACCGAAGGCTTGTTTATAATAAAGTTGCTCACGATTATACGGAACGGCCAGGAGCGCATACGTGGGAATATTGGGAAAATGCGTTACCTTCTCATGTGTTGTTTTTTAGCAAAATTTTAAACAATAATGACGTGGCTGTTGTGGAGAAATAATAACCGAATAGTAATAAAATTTTAAAAAAGCCTTTCATCTGAGAGGCTTTTTTAGTTCCTTTTAAGCCCAGGATTATTAGGTATAATTTAAGTTTTTTTTCCATAATTGAAAAGCACTTTTTTTTGAAAATAAAGTTTGGCACAATTCATGAATAGAGTTTTTTAATATAAATTATAAAACGATAACGAATGAAAAAAATTACCTTATTTTTAGTTTTCATCGGGATGATGACTCTACAAAGTTGTGAAGTGACAGAACTATATGATACCGTTGATAACGGTCCTCGAACTGAAGTGTATGAAGTTACAACTTCGTTCAACTCCAATAATAATTATAGCAGCTTGGTTGTATTTGATCCGCCAATTTATTCTTCGGATTCTGTTTTAGTATACCATTTGTATGATACGGTAAATGGAGCAGATATTTGGAAATTAATGCCTCAAACGTATTATCTGAATAATGGTGGTGAATTAGATTTTAATTTTGATTATTCCAGGTTTGATGTTAAAATTTTTCTTGCGGCTAATTTCAATCTGAATACTTTAGATTCCAGTTGGACACAAAATCAAACTTTTAGAATAGTAATTGTACCAGCAAATTTTGCCTCTACAATAAACAAAAATAATATGGATGCAGTTATGTCCTCATTGAAGGTTAGTAAAAGTGAAATTCAAAAAATAAATTTATAATTTCAGAGAAGTCAAAAAAAAAAGGAAATCGAAAGATTTCCTTTTTTTATAGACCTTAAAATTAGGAGACAAACTCTTTGCTGTTTTTTCTAAGTGAAACTACAATTCCCACTATAAGAGCCACCGCTATAAAAGCCAGTGACATCCATTCCGGAATTTCATAATTGTATTTTTTTAGTATGTCATGGGTTAACATTTTCACACCAACAAAACTTAAAATAGCGATTAGACTGTATTCCAGATAACTAAATTTAGCTAACATATTAGCCAGAAAGAAATACATGGATCGCAATCCTAGAATGGCAAAAATATTAGAACTGAAAACTAAAAAGGGGTCATTAGTAATGGCTAAAATAGCAGGAACACTATCAATGGCAAAAACCACATCCATGACTTCAATAACCACAAGAGCTACAAATAGAGGGGTTGCGGCAGTAATGTGTCTTCTTTTGACAAAGAAATGCTCCTCATCCATATGATTAGATATGGGCATTATTTTTTTTAGGCTTTTATAGACGAATGATTTTTTAGGTTCAAATTTTTCATTTTCATTTCCAAACAACATTTTCATGGCAGTATAGATCAGGAAAGCACCAAAAATATACGTCATCCAAGAAAATTTATTGATTAGCATAACGCCAAAAAAGATCATTAGGCCTCTAAAGAATATTGCCCCTAATATTCCCCAAAATAAAACACGATGCTGGTATTGTGGCGGAATTTTAAAAGCAGAAAAGATTATGGCTATGACAAAGATGTTGTCAATGCTTAATGATAATTCAATTAAATATCCGGTAATGAACTTTATGGATGCTGTTGTGGGAGTTAATTGATCCGGATTTGCGATATAATTATTGTTGTAGAGCCAATAAATAACGCCGGAAAACAGGAATGATAAAGTAACCCATATTGCAGTCCACTTACCCGCTTCTTTTGAACTTATAATATGTGGCGTTTTGTTGAAAACACCTAAATCAAGAGCCAAGAAAATCATTACGGCTACTAAGAAAGAAATCCAGACAATCATATATCATATATTTAAAAAGTTGCACAAAGATACTTTTAGATTGTTTAACTTCAATAAATATTTAATCGAAAGTTTGCTGTTGTTTGTGATTGTCTATGTTTATTTTATTTTATGAAAATATCAGTAAAAATAAATAGGGGTGTTTAAATTGCTAAGTTGTTATTATAATTAATATTTTTTGTTAATTTAATAAATTTGACGTGGTTACCCATAAAAAACAGAGGTAATATTTTATAAAAGTAATTATTAAATTATATTTGCATCAAAATAATAGGGGGTTTAATTAATTAAAACAAAATTGTATGTCATCATTACGTTTTCAAGCTTTGAAAGAAGCATCAAACAGAGTTCCAGTAAAATTTGAAGAGACTGATAGAAAATCAACTATTTTTGGTTCAAATGTCTTTAATGACAAAGCAATGAAACAGTTTTTAACTTCAGATGCTTTTAAAGGAGTGCGCGATGCAGTTCAACATGGAACTAAAATAGACAGAAAATTAGCGGATTATATCGCAATGGGAATGAAAGAGTGGGCCTTGGCTAAAGGGGTGACTCATTATACACACTGGTTTCAGCCACTTACAGGAACAACCGCTGAAAAACATGATGCTTTCTTTGAAACTTCGTATGATGGCAGTGATCCAGTAGAGAAATTTGGTGGCGCTCAATTAGTACAACAAGAACCGGATGCATCTAGTTTTCCAAATGGTGGAATCAGAAATACATTTGAAGCTAGAGGGTATACAGCTTGGGATCCAACATCTCCAGCATTTATTTTTGGAACTACTTTGTGTATTCCAACGGTTTTTATTTCCTATACGGGGGAAGCTTTAGACTATAAAACACCTTTGTTGAGAGCTTTGACCGCTATGGATGACGCTGCTACCGAAGTATGTAAATATTTTGATAAAAATGTAAAAAAGGTAACTGCAACTTTAGGTTGGGAACAAGAATATTTCTTAATTGATAGATCTTTAGCAAATTCGCGTCCTGATCTTATGATGACCGGTAGGACTTTGTTAGGACATACATCGGCTAAGGGGCAACAATTAGATGACCATTATTTTGGGTCTATACCTACTCGTGCCTTAATGTATATGAGAGACTTGGAACAAGAATGCATGTTGTTAGGAATTCCTGTGAAAACACGTCATAATGAAGTAGCACCAAATCAATTTGAATTGGCTCCTATTTTTGAAGAAACAAATCTTGCTGTTGATCATAACTGCTTGTTGATGGATGTGATGCAAAAAGTAGGAGAACGCCATGATTTGAAAGTGTTGTTTCATGAAAAACCTTTCAAAGGAGTGAACGGTTCCGGAAAGCATAATAACTGGTCCTTGGCAACAGATACAGGAGTGAATTTATTGAGCCCTAGTAAAACTCCAATGAGTAATTTACAGTTTCTGACTTTCTTTATCAATACAATAAAAGCAGTAAATGATTACGAGTCTTTATTAAGAGGTGCAATTGCTACTGCAAGTAATGATCATAGACTAGGGGCAAATGAAGCACCACCAGCAATTATATCCGTATTTATTGGGGCGCAGTTGACTAAAGTTCTAGCAGAATTAGAAGGTGTAACTGCAGGGAAACTATCTCCAGAAGAAAAAACAGACTTAAAACTAAATGTAGTAGGGAAAATTCCAGATGTTCTTTTGGACAATACAGATAGAAATAGAACATCACCATTCGCTTTTACAGGAAATAAGTTTGAGTTCAGAGCAGTAGGATCATCAGCTAACTGTTCTAATTCAATGACGACTTTGAATACTATTGTAGCAAAACAATTAAAAGATTTCAAAATTGAAGTAGATGCGCTGATAGAATCTAAAGACATGAAAAAAGATGATGCTATTTTCAATGTTTTGAGAGAGTACATCAAAGTTTCTAAGAAAATCCTTTTTGAAGGAGACGGATATAGTGAAGCATGGGAAATTGAAGCAGGTAAAAGAGGGTTAAGTAACTTTAAAACAACTCCTGAAGCACTAAAAGCAAGAGCTTCTAAGCAAGCTTTAGATTTGTTTTCTGAAATGGGTATCATGAATCATATTGAAGTGGAGGCACGTTATGAAATAGAATTAGAGGAGTATACTAAGAAAATTCAAATTGAAGGTAGAGTTTTAGGTGATCTTTCTCAAAACCATGTTATTCCAACAGCCATTCGCTACCAAAACACTTTGATTGAAAATGTGAAGGGACTAAAAGAGATTTTTGGTGCTGATTTTGAAAAAATTGCAAAAGAACAAATCATTTTAATCAAAGAAATTTCCGGACATATTGAGGGGATCAATTCTAAAGTTCATGAAATGACCGAAGCTAGAAAGAAAGCCAATGCAATTACTGATGCACATGAAATGGCCCTAGCTTATTGTGATAAAGTAAAACCATTTTTCGAAGAAATTAGAAGCCACTGTGATAAACTGGAGCTGTTAGTGGATGATGAGATTTGGACACTAACAAAATACAGAGAATTGTTATTTACGAAGTAATCTACTTATTAACACATCGAGTGTCATTATAAGTCAAATAATATCTGGATTTACCGGTGCTCTAGGGTAGTATTATTTTTTGACGCATGCATGCTTGATTGGGAGTAATTTATTGCGCCATTGAAATTTAATAAAAATGTCTATCTGTTTCAGGTAGACATTTTTTTGATGTTTTGCACCTTGAAAGGCTAAATTGAAGGGTGTAAACAAATATTCTTAGTATGACAATTTTAGCAAGAAACACTTCTGATGACTCGATAGGCAAAACCCAAAAAAATAATTACCTTTGCCGCACAACTACCTGCATAAAAGCAGACTTCACAACTAGACTACATGAGTTCAGATACTTCAAAAAGATATGCGCTTCGCGGTGTTTCGGCATCCAAAGAAGATGTTCATAATGCGATAAAAAATATTGATAAAGGATTATATCCACAAGCTTTCTGTAAAATTGTCCCTGATTATTTAACTCAAGACGAAGAATATTGTCTGATCATGCATGCTGACGGAGCGGGAACTAAATCCTCTTTGGCCTACATGTATTGGAAAGAAACAGGCGATATTTCTGTTTGGAAAGGCATTGCCCAAGATGCTTTAATCATGAATATTGACGATTTATTGTGCGTGGGTGCAACGGATAATATTCTGCTTTCATCAACCATTGGAAGAAATAAAAATTTGATTACCGCTGAAGTAATTTCAGCAATTATTAACGGAACCGAAGAACTGATTAAAGAACTGGAATCTTTTGGGGTGACCATTCATTCAACAGGTGGAGAAACTGCTGATGTAGGCGATATTGTTCGAACTATAATTGTAGATTCAACAGTAACTGCTCGTATGAAACGCAGCAAAGTAATTGATAATGCTAATATTAAAGCCGGTGATGTAATTGTAGGATTGGCTTCTTTTGGCCAGGCTACTTACGAGAAAAACTATAATGGCGGAATGGGAAGCAACGGGTTAACATCGGCGCGTCATGATGTTTTCGGGAAATATTTGGCAACCAAATATCCGGAGAGTTTCGATGCTTTAGTTCCTGAAGAATTAATCTATTCTGGACAAGTAAAATTGACAGACGCCGTTGAAAATTCACCAATCGATGCCGGACAATTAGTGCTTTCGCCAACCAGAACGTATGCACCAATCATTAAGAAAATTTTAGACCAATATTCTTCCAATCAAATTCACGGAATGGTGCATTGCAGTGGAGGAGCCCAAACTAAAATTTTACACTTTGTAGAAAACCTACACATTATAAAAGACAATTTATTTCCAGTTCCGCCATTATTTCAGTTAATTCAAGAACAATCTAAAACGGATTGGAAAGAAATGTACCAAGTTTTCAATTGCGGTCACCGTATGGAAATTTATGTTCCGGAAGCTGTTGCACAAGACATTATTGCGATTTCAAAATTATTTAATGTTGATGCGCAAATCGTAGGTAGAGTAGAAGCTGCTACTTCAAAAAAACTGACTATTACCAGTGAATACGGAACTTTTGAATATTAAAAAGCTTCAATTGAAGTTCATTTTTCAATCTTTCAATTCTTTAATCTTTTAATTTTTTATCTATGTACGAATTGGTTTTTTGGAAATATCTGGAGGGAATTTATCTCAACCATCACGAAGTTTATGAAGCTGTTTCAGAAGAACAAGCTGAAATTGAAGGTCTTGAAGAACTTCCGGTACAAGTCATTTTGAACAGAATTGCTTCTGTATTCTCCAAATGGGAAAAAGTAGACGAGAACAGTTGGAAAAATAACTATGGTGCAGGTGCTTTTCATATCAGGATGACGCCCCAAAGTGTAAAAATTGATTGTTATGGCACTGAAGGAAAAACAATGGATACTTTAGTGAATATAATGGATGAATTCAAATGTTCGCTGTATGATCCCCAAGTTCCGGAGCGATATGATGAAATGAGTGAATAAAATTTTCACGTCTATCGCGGCTATGAGAATCAGTGATGTAAGTAAGTCGAAAGTTTAAAAGTCGTAAAGTCAAAAGAATTAACTTTAAGTAAAACAGCTTTAAATCATATTGTTACATGATTTTATCCTGATTTTAAAATACGACATTATACCATGGTTATTACTTATAACCCAAATTAGTTTTAAATCAGCTTATTTACCGCTGGTGTATTCAGAAGAATTGGTGTTCCATAACCAATTTTCTTCAGCTTTTTTAACTGCGTTTCAGCATCACCTACCACTAAATAGATCATTTTATCAGCATTCAAATACTTTTCTGAAAGCTTTTTTATGGAGCCAATAGTAATTTTGTTTGGTATTAATAACCAAATCTTTGACCTATCCCTCCACAGTGGTTTACTTGTAATGGTTGTCTGTTTCTGTAAAAAAAAATCAGAAAATTCTATTTTAGTTAATATGGATCATTACTTAGTTTTTTCCTTCAAGGTTAAATAGAGGAATGGTATAGGATCAGAATTAAATTTGGCTGACAAAATCTAAAAAAACTTTTTTGTGAAGTTCTAAATCCATGGTAGGAGAAAGTGCTACACGTACGATGTAATCTTTGTCACCCTCTTTAGTCGTCCCTTGAGTTGATGTTGCTGGAATTGTCCAGTAACATCCTTTTAACTGCCCATAACTCACACAAAACTTGCTTTCATTAGGTATTTCTCTAATCATTAAATTTATTAACCTAAGATTTAACTCTCTTTTATGAGCTTCTTTTTCTTCCGTTGTGTTCCCTTTACTGGGAAGGTCTAATGAAAACACAGAGGGGGTAAATCCTTGGTCTGCCAATGCTGACGAAACAAAATTAATTTTCGCCGCTGGTAAAGTTTTTTTTATGAAGTTTACAAATTCATGTGTATTATGATATGCATCCTTTATTCTTTGATTCATAGAAGGCAATTGTTTTGCCAAAATCTCCATTTGAAGATTGGTAGCCTCATTATCGCAAAGTTTTAGATGAAATTCTATTTTTTTCATCAACCCTTCCGTTTTTTTATTTCCCACACAATAGCCCGCAGTACATTGCCCGCCACTTGGAAATTTAGATCCGCTTACATATGAAATGGTCCTAATTGGTGATAATATATCCTCTTCACCTAAAAAGTGTACATTTGGACAAAAGGTTTGATCTAAAACAAAAATAGGATCTGTAGCAATTTTACCAGTTGCAGTTTTTCGCTGTTTACTCAAAGTAGCGCTTAATTTGAAAAGATCCGGAACTTCAACTCTGGGATTTGTTGGAATTTCAGCAATTATGATTGGAATAGCATCCTCGTCAGCAATTTTATCTAAAAGAAGCGCAATACTTTCAACCATATCTTTACCACCGTCAACCAGTAAATCCAGTATTTCAACAGAGTCAATGCAAGCAGCAACTCGTCTGGCTTGGTCGTTTGTACCACCGTAACAATTGGGGGGAACAATAATTTTGATCGCCTTTCCTTTATGGTTTTCCTTCGCATCATGAATTAATCCCATGACAACCGCATATTGAATTGATAGTCCACTGGAAGCAATTAGTGCTTTTGTCTTGCTTCCGGTAATGGTCGCAATCGAATCTAAAACCATTGCTTTGTTTGTCTCGATAGTATTCTCTTTTGGTTCTAAAGAAGATTGTGCTGTCAGAATTTTCAACATAGCAAGACAATTGGCTGGCGTCATTGCAATGGTCTCTCTTCTTCTGACATGCTGAATTTCGGGGATATAACTTTCGTTTTGGTCTCCATTTACAACTAAAATACTTCCAAAGTCAGAATGAACATTGATAAAAAAGTCAATGTTTTTGGTAAAATCAAAAGTGCTAATTTCATCTTGCTGCGTAATGAAAATGGTACTCCCGTCAAACTTGGAAATGGCTGTTTCTTTTTCAATCTTCTTTAAATCAAATGTATAGCCATAAATGTGCTGAAGTACTTCAACATCAAAAAATTCTGGTAATTCACCAGTGTAAATAATTTGAGTGTTTTTGCCAGCTAATAAATTTTTCCTTAGTACTGCCAAAATCGGAGTCGTCTTTGAGGAAAAACTAATTACATTTTCTGGTTTTAAATGATGTAAGTGGGCAATCACCCATTCTAATATACAAGATAATGGATGCCCTAATCGAATATAGTCATAAGCAGTGGGTAACTCTCCTAATGCCTTTGATTCAGAATTATTGCTATTAAATAAAATTTCAAACTGTTCTAAGAATTGAGTTTTTGCCAATTTTTCGTCATAAATATCTAGTCTGTGAGTTGTTAGATTCAACCAGCCAGTTGGCTTATTTTCTAACACGTCTTTAATATAACGTACTATTTTATTGTCTTTCATAATTTCCACCTTTAGATAAGATGGTAATATACAGTAATTAGATTTATTTAAAAGTGTTACAAGAGGTTTTATTATTACAGATCTGTTGTCAGTGTTGTGAAAGTGTCAGGAATAAATCCTCTAGGAGTGCTCTTTTTGGTTAGTCAGTAAATAAATATATGGCATAGAAACTTCAATCAGAATTCTTTAACAAAAATTATTTCGTCGGTCTTAAAAAAGATATTATTAAAAAAAAATAGTTTACCCGTAATTAAAAAATCCCTAAACGAATGCTCGGAGTGCTTACTCGCACCGGAGTGTTTATTATAGTACGATTTGGTCTTCTCTGATAGTTGTGTCTGTTGTCGTATTGGTAATAATAAAACTGGGCATTGCTATAAAAATAATCGCTATGGTGATCGTGATTGCAATGTTGGTGATGTTCTGCGTATGCCTCTTTTTTTCCTTGAATGTAGGCGCGATAAGCTTTTTTGTTGTTTTTCTTTAATTGTTTTTCGTATTTTTTTTGTTCTTTCCAAAAAGCTTTGTCTTCGCTGTTGTTTTGAGCAGTAAACTCCTGCTCATATTTTGCATCCTCTGCAGCGCGTTGTTGGTAATAAGTTACCGTAGCTTGTTTTGTGTTTTTTTTTGGTTCATCGGTACTATTGGCTTCTTGCGCATTTATATTTATGGCAAAACCAATAGTGATCAAAATGAGTAAGGCTTTAAATGTGTTCATAATTTTTATTTTAGTGATTATTGAGTGCTTCTTTATTGATAGCATTCTCAAGTAAGACAACTCTAAAGCAATTTACCCTACCAAGGGTTCATAATGTTTGTGACCCAACATACGTTGTATTTCTAATGCCGAAAAACTCTTTTGTGACAGCATCACGAGTTCAATACAGAGCATCCAATATTGGAAAAGGCAAATTAGTATTCTCCATAACGGTGCCTGAACGAAGACTGACACGACTACCGCATTTTTTGCATTGAAATTTTAAATCTGCCTTACGAAAGTAATGTTCGGTGTGTTGACACTTTTTACATACAATTACCATTTCAAGTAGTTTAGCTTTGAATCCCTTATTACGTGTGGCTTAATCAGGGTATTTCTCTAAAAATTCAGGTAGGTTCATAGCTCGTATTTAATAGGTTGATGACTCAAAAACAAGCTATTTTTAGCATTGGTACAAGTGACGGATAGTCATATTAAATTAATACCATTCAGCAGGGCTAATACAAATTAGGTTCTCTACAAACCAAATTAGGGTTACAAAAACTAAATAAGCGATCAGGGCGATCGGTGCTTATTTTGAAAACTAACCCTATAGCTTGTATAATTACTAAGCTGGTTTTGTATAAACAATAAAAAACAGTAGTTTAGCTAATAATTTTTTATTTATAAAATCCGTAATCTGCAAACCTAATAAATATGTCACAAGAAACTACTTCTGGAAGCCTAAAAAAAGGAAAAGTTGTGAATGTCATTCCGTTAAAAACAGCCCAAAGATGGGCAAAACGATGGTCTAAACGAGAAGGGGATTATAACAAACACCATCATTTAAATGCTTTTTTGATCCCTAAAATTGATTTAGTAGAAGTCCTCAAAGAAGGGGTCGATGCAGTGAGAGCATACATAGGAGTTGATGATGATGGAGTAGAAAAATTAATGATTGTGGGAACAAAATATGATCCCCTAACTCAAATTTATGTTGATATGATCACTCAAGACAATGGTGACGCTGGTGCAACGGAAGATGATATTTATGATTTTACGTCTCCTTGTCCATCTACTTGTGATCCTGAAACTCTAATGCTGCAATAGATGTTAAATGTATTTATATATGTAGGTCTCTTGGTTTTATTTTTGAATTTTGTTTTATTTATCCGGTGCTTTTCTCTTCAGGATAAAGTATTTAAGATTTTTACAGGATATTTAGGGTTGGTTTTAGTTATCCAAATAATTTCGAATGTCTTGGCAAGAGTTAATATTAATAACCTTTATTTGTCTCATTTTTATTTTGTGGGTCAGTTTATAATACTCAGTTTTTTTTACAAAGTTTTATTAAAAGAGACGTATCAAAAAAAGATTGTTACAGTGGGTTTGTATGCTGGTTTAGCAGTCATTGGAATTCAATACGTACTAGATCCGAGTTTGTTTTTTAAATTCAATTTATTCGAAATATTCATTACCTCTTTTTTAATAGTTAGCTACGCAACCCTACATCTTTACAACATATTAAATGAGAAAAAAGAGTATTATTATATCAATATGGGTATTTTACTCTATTTATTTGGAAGCACCATTTTATTTATAGTAGGAAATTTGACAAATATATTGAGACTGGAATACACAAAAATACCTTGGGTATTGAACTCAGGACTCTATATAGTCTACCAATTATTCATTTTACTAGAGTGGAAAAAAAGTTTTTCCAAAAAGTAATTAAATAAATATTTATGAAGGCAGAATTAATAAATGAAAGTGATATAATCGAAATAATTATTTATTCCTGTGTTGCTTTTCTTTTGATGGGATTCGTCTTAATCTTGTTTTTCTATTTTTCGAGAAAAAAAATTATCCAGAAAGAATTAGAAAAAAAAGATCTGGAAATCCAGTATCAAAAAGAGCTATTGAGTGCCGTAATTATTACGCAAGAAGAAGAGCGCAAGCGTATTGCCCAAGATTTACATGACGACATCAGTTCTCAGCTTAATATTGTGTCTTTGAACAGTCATTTGTTAAATACTCCAAATTTGACCAAAGATGAGGTAGGAACAATTACCGAGAATATCATCAATCTGACTGCCAAAGCGCTGGATAGTTCCAGGAAAATCGCACACGGTTTGTTACCTCCGGTTTTAGATAAATTTGGACTAGATGCAGGAGTGGGAGAATTATGCATGGAATGCAATAGTTCTCAAGTTGTCACGGTAAATTATGAAAATACAACCTTCTTTGATATTAAAGATAATATGAAGCATTTACACGTATTTAGAATCTTGCAAGAGTTGATCAATAATTCCATTCGGCACGGTAAGGCAACTGTCATATCTATTCTTTTTGAGGACAATTACGGACTCAAAAAATGCTCTTATTCTGATAATGGAATTGGTTTTGATATGAAAAATAAAGACAAGCAAAAAGGTCTTGGGATGAAAAATATTAATAGTAGAGTCGCTTTTTTAAACAGCACTATTGTCATTAATTCAGCTGTAAATAAAGGGATTACGGTCACTTTTAATTTTTAAATAATGAATGATGTTATTCAAATAATTTTAGTAGATGATGAAATTCTTTTTAGAAAAGGAATCTCTTTTTTGCTGGAACGGGAAACAAATATTGAGATTGTTTTTGAAGCCTCCAATGGGGATGAATTGATTTCCTACCTTCGCAGTACTAAAAATCATCCCGATATTATTATCATGGATCTGAAAATGCCAATTTTAAATGGAGTCGAAGCCACTAAGATCATCCATAAAGAATTCCCTGAAATAAAAATTATAGCGCTAACCAGCTATGATTCTAAATCTTTTGTGGCGAATATGATTGATGTTGGTGCTGTTTCCTATGTGATAAAAAATGCGACACCACAAGAATTGCTTACAACCGTAAATGAAGTGGCTTTAAAAGGATTTTACTATACGGAATATGTCATGAAAATTATTCAAACCAATATTTTGAACACTAGAAAAACGAAAAGTAACTTTGATAGTGGATTTTTGAGTGTACGTGAATTGGAAGTACTCAAACTTATTTGCTATCAAAAAAGCACCTTAGAAATTGCAGAGCAACTTTTTATAAGTCCAAGAACGGTGGAAGGACATCGAAATAACTTGTTGCTTAAAACAGAATCCAGGAATATTGCAGGATTGGTTGTGTATGCGGTTCAAAATGAAATTATGCCGTTTGAAGATTAATCAGAACCCATTTGTACTAAAAGCAATGCTGGATGCACTTTTTTTTTGCAAAAAAAGAGAAGATTTTTTTAAAATTTTAAACAACTTAAATTCAGGTTTTAAGATAAGGGATTCCTTTAACAAATGCCAATGGACTAAGAAATAGGGTGCTTTTTTTCGATTCTGTTATACGGCTTGAACTTTAACGAATATCCTTTGAAATCTTTTTTAAAAATAGTTTTCAGCATTTTTTTTATGGATTGTATTCCGCCAAAATCCCGTAAATAGGTAAACAGAAATTGCGATACGATCATTTTTTTTGATTCATGGTCAAATTCAGTTTCAAATTTGATAAAATCAGTGGTGACAGTAGCAAGCTGTGATTCAATTTCATCACAATTAAAATAATCAAACGGATCAGGATTTAAATTTGTAGCTCTTAACGCAAAGTGAATTCGGTAGTCTAGTTTACTGACGGCTAAGGTTTTTATAAAACCAGAATAAAATGGATTGGTTACATATCCTAATCCTATTTTGAATTTATTTTTTCTTAAAATACCATGTTCAATATCATTTAACGAGAATATGGAACGTGCAATCTTTATCCTTTTAAGACGATACATAGTGTCGTCTTGTTTCGTTTAGAATAATGAGATAAAAAGCATTATAGATATTAATCCAAAAAGTTTTTTTTAAAGCATCAGTGTCCAGACTCTTTTCGATTTTTGTATGTCTGATATAATAAAGTTGTCTTCTGAGGGAAGTCGTATCTTTTCCTAATTTTGCAGTTGATAGGATTTCTTCTGATAACGCGGCATAATAATTTTTTGAAACAATTGGTTGTGGTGTTTTTTGGTCTCGATTTAGCATTACAGAAGAAAATAATTAAAACATAAAGTGTAAAAAACAACAATAAGTCCTACTAACAAAGAAAATCCAATTTTTTTAAAAATAGTTTTAAAATTAAAATGGTTATTGTTTTCCTTTGAATTTAGTACTAAATTTTTCATTTAATGTAGATTAGGTTATAGTTACAAATTTATAGATACTAATTCGTCTGGCTTTAGGTGTTTTTACGTGGTTTTATTTAAATTAGATTGGTGCATTCATTTTAAAGTTAAATTATTCTCATTTGAACGGCTTCCTTTCTATCTTTGAAATATAAAAAGGCAATACAATGATGTACAAGCGATTTATATATATTCTGATTTTTCTACTATCAATTTCCGTAAAAGCTTCTTTTATTTTGTTGCCAATGGATGAAACCACGCAACAAAATCACTTGAAGGCGTATGGAATTACGTTTTGGTGTTTGGAAAAAAATCACAAAGTCAGCTGGCTACTCAACTACCGTGGCGGTTCTTTTTTAGTGCCTGATGCGCAGGAAATACGCAAAGAGTGC
This sequence comes from Flavobacterium sp. ZB4P23, assembly GCF_003970375.1. Lineage (NCBI taxonomy): Bacteria > Pseudomonadati > Bacteroidota > Flavobacteriia > Flavobacteriales > Flavobacteriaceae > Flavobacterium > Flavobacterium sp. ZB4P23. Next base: position 24,435 of record NZ_RYDK01000002.1, on the reverse strand, counting down.
CAGATTAGAGGAGTGAGTTTTGAAATAATCTCTGATGAGGAAGAAGTGATACTCTTAAATGAAATCTCCAGTCCGTCCCAGAATATGGAATCCGTTATTTTAGAGAAAGCACCAAAGATTGCAGTGTATACACCAAAAGGGAAACAACCGTGGGATGATGCAGTGACGCTGGTCTTGACCTATGCTGAAATTCCTTTTACAGCTATATATGATCAGGAAGTGTTGGGAGACCAATTGTTGCTTTATGACTGGTTGCACTTGCATCACGAAGATTTTACCGGGCAATACGGTAAGTTTTACGGAGCGTATAAAAATGTACCTTGGTATATTGAACAAAAGAAAGAAGCTGAAATACTGGCGACAAAATTAGGGTTTTCAAAAGTATCTGACGAAAAGGGAGCTGTGGCTAAAAAGATTAGGGACTTTGTAATAGGAGGTGGGTTTATGTTTGCAATGTGCTCCGCAACAGATAGTTTTGATATTGCTCTTGCAGCGGATGGAGTAGATATTTGCGAAGCTATGTTTGATGGGGATGTGAGTGAAGGCAATTACCAATCGAAGATGAATTATAGTAATTCTTTTGCTTTCAAAGATTTTATCTTAGAGCGAAGACCTGAACAATATGAGTTCTCTGATATTGATATGACCTCTAAACGAAGAATTCCTATGGAAAAAGATTATTTTACCTTAATGGAATTTTCGGCAAAATGGGATCCTATTCCCACTATGTTGTGTCAAAATCACACACAACTTGTCAAAGGATTTATGGGACAAACAACATCATTTGATGCGGTACTTGTAAAATCGAATGTTTTAGTCATGGGGACAGGTGAACTTAATGGCGAAGCCCGTTATATTCATGGGCAGAAGGGGAAAGGGATGTTCACTTTTTATGGGGGTCATGATCCGGAGGATTTTCAGCATCAGGTAGGCGATCCCCCTACAGTTTTGGACTTGCATGCAAATTCACCCGGATACCGTTTGATTTTGAACAATGTGTTGTTCCCTGCAGCTAAAAAGAAAAAATTAAAGACATAGAATAAAAAAACCAATCAGTACCAATTGGTTTTTTTAGCCCTGATGGTATTGGTATACCACGCTTTTTAGCGTGGATAAAACGAACAGCAGGAATAGCTCCAAATAATTTAAAATCAAAAAAAAAGCCACCTGTTACGGTAGCTTTTGTGATGTAAAAGATAAATGATTAAACGCTTCCATCTTCATTTTCCTTGTCTAAATATTCCTGAACAATATCAATTGCATTAGTCACAACATCACTTAATGCGGTGTGGATATCAATTCAAAGAAAATTCAAACCAAATAGGAACGTGATCGGATATTTTTCGAGCTTCTTTTTGTGTGCTAAAATTTTTATAAAAAGGAATAATACCGGAATTTAGAAGTGTAGTTTTAGAAGTTTTGTAATACATATTATCAAATTCAGAAGCGAGACAAATCTCTTTTTTGCATTCTTGTTTCAACGAGGTTTTTTGGTTTACTAAAATAGATTGAAATCCCATTTTTTTCAACGAATTGAAAACCGAATGTGATTGCGGACAGTTGAAGTCTCCTGCAAAAATTAAATTCAAGGTGGGATATTCATCAGGTAAAAATTTGAAATATTTAATCTCGGTTTCGGGTTGCATTTTTTTAGTAATAGCATGAAAATTCACCAGCGTGAATTGTTTGTTTTCATATTGAAAAGTGCAATAATAAGGCTCTCTCTCAATCTCTAGATGGTATTTTTTTTCGAGCCAAGCTTTTCCTATTTTCTTTACTTTGCTCGTTTTCCAAATGAAGGCATATCTTTCGGTTTTATAGGCACTGCTGCTGGTGGGGTCACTGATCACATACTCCCATTTAGCTCCTTTTCGGTTGAGTTCATCTGTTAATCGTGCTACTGCCTGTGCGCCTCCATATCCGGCAACCACTTCCTGAATGGCAATTATGTCGTAATCTTTCAGCGTTTTTGCAATATAAGTAATGGTTTCTTCGGATTTCGATTTTCCAAAATTGGCTATGTTCCAGGAAAGGATTTTGGTTTGAGCGAAAGCAAAAGTGGCTAGGAAGAGGAACAGTAAGGAAAATAGGGGTTTCATTTAATTAGGAGAATATTAGTATCACTTTTTACGGATAGAATTAGAGTAGCTCAAACGTATGATAATTAAATGGAATTTGAGGAATTTTTCGAGTCTTATGGATTGTTTAATATTGTTTTCTGATGTATTTTATTTTGGTTATATCGACAAAGGAGAAATTTCATTACTTAGACTTGTTATAGGATTCTCCTTTTTTGAAATAATAATAATTGTATGTACTAGAGGCAGTATGGTACAAATAACGGGTAGTCTTGAAAGATAATTACAATTTTAATATTTGATTTTTTTTGAGATTCATATAATTTTTTTTAAAGTTTGGTATAAACAATCAAATGATCATAGTTAGGAACTAAAGCTAATTCTTGTTGTTATTTATTTTATAGTTGTAAATCCCTTTTTGGACTTCATTGATACTGTTGATAGTCTCCAGTTTTAATTTTGCCAATATTTTTTCTTCTATAATTTCACCATTTTTCAAACGGATTTTTATGCTATAGCTTTTGTGTTCATTCATTTTTAAAAAAATAAATACAATCAGAAAAAAAGTAATCAGTAAGATTAGGTCTATTTGCAGGTATAAATAGGAAAGAAAACCCAAGGATAGTAATGCCCAAATAATTATAAATGTATAAACCGGCCTCATTTTATTTACTTTAACGTGAGTCTTGTCTAACTCAGAAAATAATATTTTTTTGTGTTTTATAAGTCAATATTATTCCGTTTTCAGTTACCGTTATTTTTCTGAAATTGTTATTAAAAATCATTTGTTTAATTATAATTAAATATTCTTGTCAACTTTTAGAATTTATGGTGCAACAGGTACTTTAATGACTTAGGTTTAAAGGTCATATTACAGGATTTATTTCGTATTGTAAATACTTTTACAAAGCAAATCACTTCCCTTCATAAGCCCCAACAGTTTCCAATAATTCCTTTTCAAATTGATAAATGTCATCAATTGACTGAATGTGATGTTTTATTTCGATTTTGTTTTCATTGAAAAGGCCAAGATATTTTTTAGTTCCGTTGAGATGCAACCTGCATAAAGGTTTGCGGTTGTTGTCATCAAGTAAAATCCCAAAGTAGGATTGAGTATCCCGAGGAACGATTCTGTTTACAGGAATTTTACGCCTTAGAATAGCCACGACAATTCGGTAGGCTTCCAGTTCTTCGTCACTGGTAACCACTTTGTTCGCTTCTTCAATGGGTTCCGTTTTTTCTTCCTGTTGTTTTATTGTTTCTTTATTTAGTGCGGCATTCAAGCGGTCATTAATTTTTTCGTTGATAAATTGATTAAATGCTTTTTGAACTAACATTTTGAATTCTTCCATCACTTTTTCCGTAAGTCTTCCAGCATATACTTTATTAGCAAAGAGTTTTATAAAATCATTCGAGGGATTTTCCAGTTCGTCATTAATCTCTTTTTTGATTTCTTTGGTATATTTTAAAGCACTCGCATTGTTTAGAATGTGATCTACATTAAAACTTGATTTATGGAATTTAGCAATTTCAATGATCGAATTTTCTTTGAGATTGATGATGTCAAACTCCAGAAAAGGCTTCTGGTCCATTTTGTTTTTCTCGTCTAAATCGGTATAAAATTGATATTGAATGCCATTAGTTAAGAGTGCAAAACGAGTTTTTGTGACATGAAAATAGCGAAATAGTTGTGAGCTGTGCACTGAAAGGTTTTCTTTCCAGCTTTTGCATTCAACAATTAGGATGGGTTCACCGCTCTGGAAAATAGCATAGTCTACCTTTTCTCCTTTTTTTAATCCAATATCGGCAGTGAATTCAGGGACTACCTCCAGCGGATTGAAGGCATCATAGCCAAGCATGTTGATAAATGGGAGTACAAATGCGTGTTTGGTTGATTCTTCGGTTTCGATTTTGTCTTTTAACTGAATGATTTTATCCGCTAGGGATTTTAGTTGAATGGTTAATTCCATAGTATTTTGTTGCTAATTGGTTTCAAAATTACTTCCGTAAAAGATAACTTCTTTACGGTTTTCCTCATTTGGATTGTTTTTTCCGAATTTTATACGCTATATCAATAATCCGCCGATACTCAGTACAACTATTTGTATTGAAAACAACAGGATGTATTTCATAATTATAATTTTTTCCATTGATTCTTTTTTTTACGTTCCGATGTGTAAATAACTTTACCTTTTCGTTGTCTTGAAGAGCTTTTTAGCTTTTCTTGAGGTATAGCAATCCCAATTGGACTTTGTATTGGATTTGCAAGAGGTATTTGATTTTTTCTTTTTAACGAATCAGTTTGCGTATTTGTTTTTTTGTCTATAGCTGTATCCGTTTGTTTTGGTACTATTAACACATCGTCATCATATTTTCGATGTATTTGGTTGTGAAGTATTTGTCGGTGTTGAGGTTGTTTTTTTGGTTCTGATTTGCAAGATGTTAGGATGCAAAATGACAGTATAAAAAAGATGGGTTTTTTTATTTGGTTTTTGAACTCCCGATAGTTGTCCTTTGTCAAGATCCTTCCTTCGGAATATCGAGCGAATACTAAATTGGTTATTGTAAACTGGAGCATTTGTTTCATTTGATTTTTTATAAACCAAATCTAGCAACTTTTGAAATCTATTTTTTACGGGAAACCGTAAAGACATCATTTTTATTAAAATCAGGCTATGATTTGCCAATACAATGGTCAAAAAAAGAAGTGAATTTAAGCTAATATCGCATACCTATCTTTGGTACAACCGTAAAAAAAATATCAATTCTACCGCTATGTTTTAGGATTTAATCACCGTGTCAAAAATCTTTGGAGCGCTGTAAATGACCTTAGCAATTGATTGTTTTTGATGCTTTTAAATTGCAGTAATAACGTTATTGGAATATTTTTTTTAGTTTTTAATAGTCTGAAATGCGAATTAGACTAATCCTAAATCTTTAGTGATGGCTATAAGATGTACGTTATTGTTTGCTTTGAAATATATTTTAAGCCTATTGATGCGTTTTTCAAGACTACTGGTGCCACTAGGAATAATTCCGGAATTTTTAAATTCCGAAGCAATATCCTCCAGGGTTAATCCATTGGATAAAGATTTTAAAAGTAAAATATCATAGGCTTCAATTTCAAAAAGGGATTTGTTTCTTAAAGCATGGCGTACTTCCTCAGATGGATGAAGGTTCTTATTATTATAAATATTTTGTATCGTTTTCTTGAGTTCCGGAATACTGTCTCTTCCTTTTGATACATAGGCATTTATTCCTAAATTAGTATACAGTGATTTTATTCTAAAGGATTTGTCTTCTATCGAAAACACAATGGTTTTAAGTTCAGGCTGTTCTTTTTTTACGGCTTCAATGAGTTCCTCACCAGAGGATAATCGATCCTGACGGTGATCGGGTTTAAATGATAAATCACTAATCAACAAGTCATAGGGAACTTTGTCATGAAGGGCTCTTTTTATTTTTAGGAAAGCTTCATCACAGTATTTGGCATGGTGAATTTCTAAAATAGAAAGCTCTCTTAGTGCTTGAATTATTGCGATGCTTATAGTGTCTAAATCTTCGGCAACTAAAACTTTATGGAACATATGGACTAGATTATATTGGAAAAATAAAACGGACTCTAAACCCTTTGTTGGATTTACTGTCAAAATTAAGGGTTCCTTTTATGGCATGAATACGGTTTTCCACATTTTGAAGTCCATTTGTTGAAGTTAATTCTTCAAGCGTGGCTCCAATACCATTATCAGTGTAATCGACTTGTAATTTATTTTTATTTTTTTTGAAAGTTAATACAACTAAACTGCATTGGCTGTGCTTTTTCATGTTGACCAGTAACTCTTGTACCACTCGGTAAAGCGTTATTTTTTTAGTACTGTTTATAGCGTTCCACTGAATTGTATCCATTCCATTGGTTAATATATTGATTTCATTTGTTTGAAAACCGGACATCATTTCTTTTAAACTAGTTTCAAACAGTGCTCCTGCTTCAATAGTGCTGTTTTCTCTGGAAATGTTTCGTGTCCGGGAATAAATAGTGTCTAGGCTGGTTAGTAAAACTTCTTTATTTTGTGCGGTGGATAAATCTTGTGTTTCTGCAAATGCCATGGTTTGATACACATCGTTAGCTAGTTCATCATGTAGTTTTTTTGAAATTCGAATTTCAGTGGTATATGAAATTTTCACCTTTTCTCTTCGGTTTTTAGCCATAAGAAAATTTGCTGCGGAAATGCTTATTATTAAGGTGAATACGATAACAAAGGATAAAATTAGATTTCTATTTTTTTGCTTTTCTAATAAAAGTGCATTTTCTATTTTTTGTGTTTTTAGTTCTAAATTTTCATCTTTATCTTTTTTAGAATCATATTTTATTTTTGCAAATTGATTTTTTGCTTTTTGTCGGGCTTTATTGATGCTGTCATTGATGTGGAGGTGAAGAATGGAAAATTTTTTTGTTTCCTTCCCAACGCTATTTCGTATTAATAATGCGATTGCTTTCAATCGGTCATCAACATTGTTAATTTTTGTTGCTTTTTCGTAAGCTAATTGTGCATATTTATAAGATAATCCAGGATTGGATTTTTTATAGAACTCAGCAATATTAAGATAACTGGTTGTAATTCCAAAGTCATCTTTTATTTTTTTTCTAATGATTAAAGCGGTATTCAGATAGTGAAGACTTCTTGAATCACCCATTTTGAAATAGCAATAGCCCAAATTATCAAGAACCCTGGCATTATTTTCCTCATCGTTTGAAATGTTTGTATGGAGAGTTAATGGCAACAGAAGCTGCAGTGCGCTTTTGTAATCATTTTTGCCTATATACGCTACGGCAATATTATTTGTAAGGATTGTTTTTTGTGATTCATCCGGGATTTGATTGAGTGCTTTATTATAGTAGAGTATTGCATTGTCATAGTCATAAAGTCGCTCATAATTAATACCTAATATATTGTATACAGCACATTTGTAGTAGCGATTTGTTGTTTTTTGGAATAATGAAATAGCCTCAGTAGCCGTGGTTTCACTACTCATATAATCCCCTTGGATTTGCTGAATTACAGCCATTTTTAATAAGGAATAAATTATTTTTTCAGTATCCGTTCCTTCATTACAAACTAATTTTGATTCGTTGTAGTAATAAAAAGCACTATCATAAACTTGGTTTTCAAAATGTTTTTCCGCTCGTAAAAAATGCTGTTGGTAGTGCGGGTTGCTTTTGATTTGTGTTGCAATGGTACTTTCTTTTTTGCAAGATATAAATCCTGTAAATAAAAGGATGAGTGAAATTAAAAACGGGGAATTCAACTTTTTAAGTTTCATTCCCCGAAAATACATAAATTAATTTTAGATATGGATTTAATTCTATATTTGTATTGTTATTTTGGAGGAGGAATTTTAGTTTGTCCATTCGCACCTCCTCCTGTATCATCTGCGGATACTTGTTGTTTGTTATCTGGAGTGGTTTGTACTTCGTCATTGGTACAGGAAACCATTGCAATTCCGGCAATGATTAAACACGATACTAGTAGTATTCTTTTCATTTTTTTTTGAATTAAAATTAAATATGGGTTGGTCAGTCCGATTTCGAAATCGAATTGTTATCAGGATTAGCCTACCATAAAAGATTTGCTTTTTGGGGAAGTAAGTGTGCTGAAAACAGAATAGGACCATCTATACTTCCCGAATAGACCGACCAGGCTGTTTTGTAGCACTTTTTTTAAGAACTAGTTTTGTACATTTGTCTTGATTGCAATTCAAGACAGCAAAGAATTCTTAAGCAAAGGAATGAGGATAGTGCAGTTTGTTCTCAAAGGAATTCCGGTAATTCCGGTAATTCTGATAGTTTCCGACTAATGCTTATAAATACCAAAATAGGAGTATGAATAAAATTACTTTTGAGGAGTATAAACGTGCCATTAAAGTAGAATATCAAGTATCTAAAATGGATGAAGTGTCGGGAATATTATTAAATCCAACCCCTGCACAATTGCGGAATCTATGCTTGATGAAATTGGGTAATGGCCTGTCCAATGCAGATGAAAATGTATTTAAAATGTTTTTTGATGCTAAAGCGGAGGATACTTTGAGACGGGTAATTGAAAATTTTGATCTCGGAAAATTTAAACCCATTATATCCTTTCTAAAAGGACAGAAAGATTCTGATACTGCGGCTAGAATAGAATTAGCAGCCATTTTGGTAGATTTTATTCCAAGGCCTTATAATACGTATTTACTCCATGGTAAGAGTAGCGAAAGAGATGCTCAAGAAAGTGTTAAAGCGTTTCAAAAAAAGAGAATGACCGATGTTGGTATTCAATTAGTGAACCCTACTAATAATGTTCTAGCAGGAATCTCTCAATATGCGCATTTGAGAAAATCAGGAATTATTCTTGCTATTTTGATGGCATTATTTTTTATGGGATATACTGTAAAAGGAATTTTTTTTCCAGAGAAGGACTGTATGAAATGGGAGGGGAATTATTATGTAGCAGTAGATTGCTTGAAAGACAATGGACAGTTTGGAATTAGTAGTTCCATTGATGAGGAGGTAATGAAATTAAAGAAAGTAGATTGTAGTAGTACGTTGCAATTCTTTAATAAAGAGACACCTATCGTGTGGTATTGTAAGCGTGATGGAGTGATAGAACTTTTCAATATGGCAGGATTTCACCCAGTAACGGGAAAACCACTAAAGCCTATTACCAAGTACATTATCAAAAAGTATAATTTAATGCAATGATGGTGTAGAAGCAGTTAAGCTGAACAGTATGTAAACAAAAAAACCCAATCTTTCGGATTGGGTTTTTTATATAAGTAAGTAATCTAAATTGAGTTATAAAACGTTTATTTTACTTTATTAAGTACAGCTTTGAAAGCTTCTGGGTGATTCATTGCTAAATCAGCAAGCACTTTACGGTTCAATTCGATTCCGTTAGCTTTTACTTTACCCATGAATTGTGAATAAGACATTCCTTCCAATCTAGCTCCAGCGTTGATACGTTGAATCCATAATGCACGGAAATTTCTTTTGTTCACTTTTCTGTCACGGTAAGCGTAGCACATTGCTTTCTCTACCGCATTCTTAGCAACTGTCCAAACGTTTTTACGTCTACCAAAGAAACCTTTGGCTTGCTTCATTATTTTTTTTCTTCTTGCTCTTTTAGCAACTGAATTTACCGATCTTGGCATAATTTTTATTGTTTTTTGTAGCAGGCGGCTTGAATTAAATCAAAAGCGCTTAATGGCCGTACTCCAAGGTTATTTTAAATTGTTTTAACCTAAAGACTATTTAGTCAAAAGTTTTAAAGTCGAATATCCAAAGGCTTTAAGACCTTTGACTTTGCAACTTTAAGACTTATTAAATAATTCTTAATTGTTGTTTGATGCTTTTCATATCTGTTTTGTGAACTAGCGCAGAGTGTGTCAATGCTAATTTACGTTTTTTAGACTTTTTAGTCAAAATGTGACTTTTAAAAGCATGCTTTCTTTTAATCTTTCCAGAACCAGTAACTTTAAAACGTTTCTTGGCGCTAGATTTGGTTTTCATTTTAGGCATTTTTTCCTAGTGTTTTAATTTATTCGTACTTACTTATTTTTTCCTCTCCCCAGCCCTCCCCAAAGGGGAGGGTGACGAGAAGTTATATTTGTTTCTCCTTTTTTTTTGTTCCCTTCCTTCGGAAGGGTTAGGGGAGGATATTACTTTTTCTTTTTAGGAGCGATGAACATGATCATTCTCTTTCCTTCCAGAACAGGCATGGCTTCTACTTTTCCAAATTCTTCAAGATCTGTTGCCAATCTCAACAATAAGATTTGACCTTGGTCCTTGTATATGATTGAACGCCCTTTGAAGAAAACGAATGCTTTCAATTTGGCTCCTTCTTTCAAGAATTTTTCTGCATTCTTTCTCTTAAACTCATAATCATGCTCATCGGTCTGTGGGCCAAAACGGATTTCTTTCACAACAACTTGTGTAGATTTCGCTTTTAGGATCTTATCACGTTTCTTTTGTTCGTAAACAAATTTCTTGTAATCCATGATTTTGCACACCGGTGGTTCTGCATTTGGAGAAATCTCAACAAGATCCAATTCAAATTGATCCGCTAATCTTAGAGCTTCCGAAAGTTTAAAAACTCCTGGCTCAATGTTCTCTCCTACAAGTCTTACTTCTTGTACACCACGAATAAGACTGTTTATTCTGTGTGCATCTTTTTTTTCTACGCGAGGTTGGTAACCTCTGTTGCTTCTTATTGCTATGACTTTATAATTTAAGTTAAACTGTAAATACTTTTAATGTTTTATTGATCTCTTCATTTACAATAGCAACAAATTCGTCTATTGTAACGCTGATATTTCCCTTTCCTTCTTGTCCGTGACGACGGATAGAGATGGTTCCGTTTCTCTCTTCTTCCTCGCCTACGATCAACATAAACGGGGTTTTTTGCATTTCGGCATCTCTGATTTTCTTCCCGATTGTCTCGTTTCTATTATCTATGAGGGCGCGAATTTCGTGATTTTCTAGCAAATCTAAAACTTTTTTCGCATATATTTCATATTTCTCGCTCAAAGACAATATTATAGCTTGTTCCGGCATTAACCAAAGAGGGAAATTTCCTGCAGTATGTTCTAATAAAATAGCAATAAAGCGTTCCATTGATCCAAAAGGAGCTCTGTGAATCATCACCGGTCTGTGTAATTCATTGTCAGATCCTTTGTAGGTCAAATCAAAACGTTCCGGCAGGTTATAATCTACTTGAATGGTTCCTAATTGCCATTGTCTTCCCAAAGCATCTTTTACCATGAAATCCAATTTTGGACCATAGAAAGCGGCTTCACCATATTCAACGACGGTGTTCAGCCCTTTATCTGCAGCAGCATTAATAATCGCATTTTCTGCTTTTTCCCAATTTTCATCACTACCAATATACTTATCTCTGTTTTCTTTGTCTCTCAAAGAAATCTGAGCGGTAAAGTTTTCGAATCCTAATGAACCAAATACATACAATACCAAGTCAATTACTTTCTTGAATTCTTCATCTAATTGTTCCGGTGTACAAAAAATATGGGCGTCATCCTGTGTAAATCCTCTTACACGGGTTAATCCGTGCAATTCACCACTTTGTTCGTATCTGTAAACGGTTCCAAATTCAGCATAACGTTTTGGTAAATCTTTGTAGGACCATGGTCTTACATTATAAATTTCGCAGTGATGGGGACAGTTCATCGGTTTCAATAAAAACTCTTCACCTTCAGCAGGAGTGCTTATAGGTTGAAAACTATCAGCACCATACTTAGCATAATGTCCTGAAGTGACATACAATTCCTTCTGACCTATATGTGGCGTAATTACTTGCTCATAACCCGCTTTCTTCTGTGCTTTTTTTAAAAACTGTTCTAAACGATCTCTCAATGCAGCTCCTTTTGGCAACCATAACGGTAAGCCTGCTCCAACTTTTTGTGAAAAAGCAAATAACTCTAATTCCTTTCCTAGTTTTCTATGGTCGCGACGCTTTGCCTCTTCTAGTAATAAAAGGTATTCCGTAAGATCCTTTTGTTTAGGAAACGAAGTTCCGTAAACCCGGGTCAACTGTTTGTTTTTTTCATCACCGCGCCAGTAGGCACCGGCAACACTCATTATTTTCATCGCTTTGATGATTCCAGTATTTGGAATATGACCACCGCGGCATAAGTCAGTAAACGTATCATGATCGCAAAACGTAATCGTTCCGTCCTCAAGATTGGTTATCATTTCTGTTTTATAAACGTTGTCTTTGTATAATTCTAAAGCGGCTTTTTTAGATACAGGACGTAGCTTGAATTCATGTTTTCCTCTTGCTATTTCAAGAACACGATCCTCAATTTTCTTAAAATCCGCGTCCGTTATTTTTTGATCTTCAAAATCCACATCATAATAAAATCCATTAGATATTGCTGGTCCGAGCGTTAATTTGATTCCTGGGTACATTTCCTCCAGAACCTGTGCCATAACATGCGAAGTAGAGTGCCAGAATGCTTTTTTTCCGCCCTCGTCATTCCAGGTATACAAGATAAGACTGCCGTCTGTCGTCAAAGGAGTTGTGGTTTCAATAGTTGTACCATCAAAAGAAGCCGAAATCACATTTCTGGCAAATCCTTCACTAATGCTTTTAGCAACATCCATCGGTGTTACCCCTGAAGCAAACTCTTTAACTGACCCGTCGGGCAAAGTAATCTTAATCATTGTTTATTATTTTAAGAATGCAAATATAGCGCATTGCAGAAATACACACAATATATAAGTAAGGTTTGTTGCTATATGGGTGTAAATACAAAATCATAACGGATTATAAACGAATGAAAAGCAATCATTTATTTTGGGGAGTTGTCTGCTTTTTTAGTTCGTTTCGTTCGTTTTCTACTATATTATTGCACGCTTTTCTTTCGTAAAACAAAGGAAAAGCCTTTTCACATTTATCAAAACTCAATTACACGATTAGTTTTCTGACGGGCTTTAAAAAAAAAATAAATCCTGATCTTGCGGAATAAAATCCAATTTTGAAAATGTTTAATTTGACTCTTTACCATTTACTTCTCACCCTTCACTTTGTCAATTCACATTTTAAAACGTTGTATCTTTGATTCTTTAGCACCTTTAAAAAATATTTCAATAAAAATGAACATCCCAAACTCACCTTTACCCAGAATAGTTATTATAGGCGGTGGCTTTGCCGGAATTGCGTTAGCTAAAAAACTCAAAAATAAAAAAGTCCAGGTTGTCCTTTTAGATAAACACAATTACCATACTTTCCAACCACTGCTGTATCAAGTTGCTACAGGCGGTCTTGAAGCTGGTTCTATTGCTTATCCCATTCGAAAAGTCATTCAGGAATACGATGATGTTTATTTTAGACTCACCAATGTTCAGGAAATTGATGCCGAAAACAAAAAAATTATTGCTGAAATTGGAGTATTAAGCTATGATTATCTCGTGATTGCCACGGGTTCCAAAACGAATTATTTTGGCAATAAGGAAATTGAGCGCAACAGTATGGCCATGAAAACCATACCGCAATCACTCAATATTCGAAGCCTGATTCTTGAAAATTTCGAACAAGCCGTTTTAACCACAGATGCAGCCGAACAAAACAGTCTCATCAATTTTGTCCTGGTTGGGGGAGGACCAACAGGAGTAGAGCTATCAGGTGCTTTAGCTGAAATGAAAAAAGCCATTCTCCAAAAAGATTATCCGGATCTTGATATTGCTAAAATGGAAATCAATCTCATTCAAAGTGGGGATAGAATCCTGAATACTATGAGCGAAGAATCCTCTTTAGCTGCCGAAAAATTTCTGGTCAGTTTAGGCGTAAAAATCTGGAAAAACGTACGTGTTACTAATTATGATGGACGTACTATAACGACAAATTCCAATTTAACGTTTGAAACTGCCACTCTGATTTGGACAGCAGGCGTTCAAGGTGCGGTTGTTGCTGGACTGGATGCAGCAGCACTAGTTGAAAAAGCAGAACGTATACGGGTCAATGAATTCAATCAAGTGATTGGTTATGATACTATTTTTGCAGTGGGTGATATTGCTTCCATGGAATCCGAAACCTATCCGCAAGGACATCCCATGATGGCGCAACCTGCGATGCAGCAAGGGAAATTATTGGGCGAAAACTTAATAAAATTAATTGAAAATAAACCCATGGAAGCTTTTGAATATAATGATAAAGGTTCTATGGCAACCATAGGAAGGAATAAAGCGGTAGTCGATTTGCCGGGATACCATTTCAGCGGTGTTTTTGCCTGGTTTGTCTGGATGTTTGTCCACTTGTTTTCACTGATTGGTTTCAAAAATAAAGCCGTCGTATTCCTGAATTGGGTCTACAACTACATTCGTTTTGATCGGGAAGGCCGTTTGATTATCAGACCCTACAAAAAGAAAAGTTTTACGACATTTACCAGCGATGAAGTATAGAAAATCATGAATTTTAAAGTCTTATTTATAACTCATAACTTCTTTCCTTGTAATAATTTACCATCAAATTTATAAATTTACTATAGCCCTCGATGCCGTCTTTTTGCTGGTTTGCTTTCAGGAATTGATCATAAAAAGCATGGAATCCTTTGTCGATAATCGTGTCGTATTGCTTCCAGAAATGCTCACTTTCTTTGTAGTTTTTGATAATACCGGGATGAACAGTGTTTAATAATTGTTTAAAAACCACCTCGTCTCGGGCCTTCCAGTTGCTTAAACAATATCGCAAAGCCATGCTGTACCCTGAATATTGAATATACAAATCATCATTTTTGACCGAAGCTAAATACCCAATAAAATTGCATTCACTTTCGCTTGCAAAGCCTATTTGGTGTGCCATTTCATGATTAGTAGTCATGGGGAAACTGTACATTGGACCTAGGTAATTAACCTGTGCTTCATTGGTAAACGGATTCAAATAGCCTCCAAAACCCATGTAGGTCAAGGGCAAACTAATTAGCGATTTTTTAGTGCTTAGCTTTGAATAGGCGAAGTAAGGATGTTCCGCTTCCAGGTTTTTATATCCATTCATACTCATTTCAAAAACCTGTTCTTGAGAGTACGGGAATACCACTTTCAAGCTGTCATTTTTTGTGAGTTGGTTTTGAACGGCATTGGTTTTGGCAATTATTTTTTTGGTGAAAGCCAACAAATCAGCATCTGAATAGTCTTTTTGAATTTCCATTTTTTCAAAAAGCGGTTCACGGTAATAATTCAGTGCCCAAAGTACATGAAACAAAAAGTAAAAAACCGAAACAAAGCTCAGTATACTCAAAAGGGTGTCTTTCCAATTGGATTTCCATGTTTTTCGTTTGTTCCAAAGCCATTTGAAAACAAATAAAATAACTATGAAATAGAGACAATCGCCTATGGAAAATGGAATTTCTCCCAGAATGGTTCTCGAGAACAACGAAAGTATCGGGTAGAGACCATTGCTATACCATTCTTCTACCTGTTCCGGATAGAAGGAAATAATTTGTAAAAGCAGTATTTGGATAAATAGAAAGGAGGAAAGGAAATATTTTGTTTTCAATGGTTGAATTTTGGAAATGTAAATATAATTACAATATCAATTACTACCGTAAGGAATTTAAACTTTGTAACTTTGGGACTTGAAAATGTTAAACCTCAAACACAAATAAATGAGTCAAGAAATAAGAAGTCTGGAACCAAAAGCACTTTGGAACAAGTTTGCCGATTTGAATGCCGTGCCTCGTCCTTCTAAAAAGGAAGATCGTGTGATTACGTTCATAAAAAAATTTGGCGAAAGCCTTGGATTAGAGACTTTTGAAGATGAAATTCGAAACGTAATTATCCGAAAACCGGCAACTGCTGGTATGGAAAACCGAAAAGCTATCGTACTTCAAGGACATTTGGATATGGTGCACCAAAAAAATGCTGATACTGTTTTTGATTTTGATACCCAAGGAATCGATATGTATGTAGATGGAGATTGGGTTCGTGCTCGAGGAACAACGCTTGGTGCTGATAACGGTCTTGGAGTTGCTGCGATTATGGCAATTTTAGAAAGTACTGATATTCCGCATCCTGCAATAGAAGCTTTGTTTACTATTGACGAAGAAACAGGAATGACAGGAGCACTGAACTTAAAAGGAGGTATTCTGCAAGGTCAAATTCTTTTAAATATGGATACGGAAGAAGATGATGAAATAGATATTGGTTGTGCAGGAGGAATTGATGTGA
The DNA here is from genome assembly GCF_003970375.1 of Flavobacterium sp. ZB4P23. Taxonomy (NCBI): domain Bacteria; kingdom Pseudomonadati; phylum Bacteroidota; class Flavobacteriia; order Flavobacteriales; family Flavobacteriaceae; genus Flavobacterium; species Flavobacterium sp. ZB4P23. Next base: position 8,637 of record NZ_RYDK01000002.1, on the reverse strand, counting down.
CGGCCACTGCAGAGTATGATGAAGAGGCCACTCCCGAAGGTTCTGTGGGGTATACAATTACTGTAAAAGGCCTGAAAGGCGGCCACTCCGGAATGGATATTCATAAAGGGTTAGGTAATGCCAATAAAATTATGAACCGATTGTTATTTGATGGTTTTGATAATTTTGGTTTGCAAATCTCCGAAATAAAAGGAGGAAGTTTACGCAATGCAATTCCGCGTGAAAGTCAAGCTAAAGTAATTATTGCCGAGGTATATGATGAAGCTTTTGTTTTTGACATGCAGCAAATTGTAAACGAAATCAAAACGGAACTTAAAACGACAGAGCCAAATTTAGAAGTTGTTTTTGAAAAAATGGAGGCAGCTCCTGCTAGAGTAATGCCTACAATTGCTCAGTTTTATTTTGTACGATCTATGTATACGGCGCACAACGGAGTGTACAGCATGAGTGCTGATTTTGCAGATTTAGTAGAAACATCGAATAATATTGCCAAAGTAATTGTAGGTGATGGACAACTTTCAGTACAATGTTTAACACGTTCTTCTGTTGAAACGGCTAAATTTGATTTGGCCAATGCGCTGCGTTCCGCTTTTGAACTAATGGGTTGTGAAGTAGAATTTTCAGGTGCGTATCCTGGTTGGACACCAAATTCAGAATCTGAAATTTTGGATGTTTTGGTGCCAATCTACGAAAAACAAAACGGTGAAAAACCAAAAGTAGTGGCGTGTCACGCAGGATTAGAATGTGGAATTCTAGGGACAAATTATCCGGATATGGATATGATTTCCTTTGGGCCAACCATTCACGGAGCGCATTCCCCTGATGAAAGAGCTAGTATTTCTTCTTCTCAGAAATTTTGGAAATTTGTTTTGGAAATTTTAGCTACTATTCCAGTCAAATAAAACAAAGTGTTCAGTAATCAGTTTTTAGTATTCAGTCTATTTGTAACTGAATACTAAAAACTGCTCACTGCTCACTAATAATTAGTCTCTTTTGGGAGTGTTTTTCTTGTCTCTTTTTTCTTCTTTCTTTTCTTTAGCCGTTTTTAAAGGCTCTTTCTTTGCGGTTTTCTTCGCGTCTTGACTTTTTGCCATAATAGGAGTATTTAGGTTTTGTTTTTAATTCTTGATGTAGGTAAATGTATATAATATTTTTGATTTGTTTGAAATATTACTTTAAAAAAGCCCCAATTTCTTTAAGAATTGAGGAATGATTTAATTTATGGAAATGGCAAAATTTCAATATAAGAGTATGTTTTATTTTATCTTTAAAACTTTATATTCTTCATAACAGCCACTGATGGCATCCATGATTTGTAGGTCGTTTGCTGTTTTTATAAACGATTCAGAGTAGTTGCAGCGTTGCAAAATTTCAGGAATTTCATTTTTGTCAATACCTAAAAGTACCGCAATAGTTTCTCTGTCGAATTTTGATTCCAAAAGATTTCGAACGGTATCATCCTTTTTTAATTCTTTTAGTTTCTTGAGTTCTTTGGGGTTGTTACCAAAGAAATTATAAAGCATATCTGCTGGATTAAAGATGGAGCCCAATACTCTTCCAAATGCATTTGGGGAATATTCACCTGCCTCGTATCCTTGTGTTAATCCGGAAATACTGTAGCGGTAATTTTCACTGATAGGAATGATTTTAGTATCTACTTCAAGATATCCGGTTAGATTAAAAGGTCTTATAACTATTTCTTCAAGAGCAATTGCTTTTTCTGTTAGCTGTATTTTGGTGCTTTTATTTTTTATCCAGTCATTAGTAACTCGTACACGAAGCGATTGGAATCCGAGACTGGTAATGTGAAGTGTGTCATTTAGTTGTACATCGATTTCAAAATGGCCTCTTGAATCGGTTGTCGCTCCTCTGACTTTATTAATATTAATGATGTTTACACTAGATAATGGTTCTCTAGTTGTGTTACTGATGATGACACCATCAACTTTCTGGGAAGGTTTCTTAACTTGGGCAAAAGCAGGTACAGATAGTACTAAAAAAAAGAAAACTACAAAATATTTCATAAACTGATTTAAGACTTTAAAAGTAATAAAACAGGATTAAATATTTTGTAGTTTCAGTATATAATTATAAGAATATTAACAATGAATGTTAGTCTCTTCTTGGTCTTCTTGGTCTTGGTGTGTCACCAAAGCTTTCAGAACGTCTTGGTGCTCTGTCAGAACCTTCTGTTCGAGGTCTGTCAGATGAAAAACCGCCTTCTCTTCTTGCTCCGAAACCACCTTCTCTAGGAGCAGAATTTCTGTCGCTTCTAAATCCACCAGAACCTTCTCTTCTTGGAGCAAAACTACCTTCTCTTCTTGGAGCTGAACTTCTTTCGCCACCAGAACGACCTCCGCCAAAACTTCCGCCAGAACTTCTTCCGTTATGATCACGTCTTCCGCCACCATCGTTTTTAGAAATTTCAACATTGATTCTACGTCCTTCTAATTGAACATTGTTCAATACTTCCATTACTTTATCGGTATGTTCCGGATCTGTGTTAAAGAAAGAGAATCCTTCTTTTACATCTACTTTGAAAACGTCATCACGACCTAAGTCTAATGTTTCTTTCAGGTAATCTTTCAATGACATCCAGTCAAAGTTATCTCTAGAACCTATGTTCACAAAATATCGTGTTGCGCCACCATTGTTGTTTTCTCTCGGAGCACCATCTCTATCGTCGCGCTCACGTCTTTCAGAACCTGAAGCTTGATTAGAAATATCTCTAGTTTTCTTGTAATAATTGATAAAACGGTTAAATTCAACCGAAACCATTTTCTTGATTAATTCCTCTTTCGATAAATCTTCAAGAACGCTGTTAATTGCAGGAAGATAGTTGTCAATTTCGTGATCAACTTCTACATCTTTAATTTTATTAGCTAAGTGTAATAATTGGATTTCGCAGATTTCAATTCCAGAAGGAATCGTTTTTTCTTCGAATTTTTGTTTGATGATTCTTTCAATTGAAGAAATCTTGCGCAATTCGCTTTTAGTTACGATTACGATAGAAGTTCCTAATTTACCAGCACGGCCAGTACGACCTGAACGGTGATTGTAAGTTTCAATTTCGTCTGGTAATTGGTAATTTACTACGTGAGTAATGTTATCAACATCAATTCCACGTGCAGCAACATCAGTAGCGACAAGCATTTGGATTTGTCTTCCTCTAAAAGATTTCATTACACCATCACGTTGCGCTTGGGATAAATCTCCGTGCAATGCAGCAGCACTGTATCCGTCTTCAACTAATTTTTCAGCAACAGCTTGCGTATCTCTTTTGGTACGACAAAATACTACTGAGAAAATATCTGGATTAGCATCGGCTAAACGTTTCAAGGCTTCGTAACGATCACGAGCATTTACAAGGTAAAATTCGTGAGAAACTGTAGCAGAACCTGAATTTTTAGCTCCAACTGTAATTTCAATTGGGTCTTTCATGAATTGTTTTCCAATTCGTGCTACTTCGGCAGGCATTGTAGCTGAAAACAACCAAGTGCTTTTTTCGTCTGGCGTAGTAGAAAGGATGTTTACGATATCTTCGTAAAAACCCATGTTCAACATTTCGTCAGCTTCGTCAAGAATACAATAGTTGATTTGAGAGATGTTTACCAAACCTCTATTAATCATATCTTGCATTCTTCCTGGAGTTGCTACAATAATTTGCGCGCCTCTCTTTATGTCTCTCGCTTGATCTGTAATGCTAGCTCCACCGTAAACTGCTACCACATTAATACCTTTTTCGTATTTAGAGTAGTTTTTAATTTCGTTGGTAATCTGCAAACAAAGTTCGCGTGTTGGAGATAAAATTAATGCTTGAGTATTTCTGTTGTTGGCATCAATTTTCTGAATAACTGGAAATCCAAATGCTGCCGTTTTCCCTGTCCCTGTCTGAGCCAACGCAACCATATCTGTGTCTTTTTCCAATAATAGGGGAATCGCTTTCTCCTGTACTTCGGTCGGATTTTCAAATCCTAGATCTAAAATCGCCTTCAGTAACGATTCACTCAATCCTAATTGTTCAAATTTATTCATATGTATTTTTAAAATAGGGTGCAAAATTACTGTTTATAATTCATATAAACTAATGCTATTTTAAGATTTTACAATTTATTATAATTTGATTATCAGAATGTTATCGTTTTGTTTGAAAATTAATCGTTTTGATTTGGTGTATTTAGTGTGAAATTTTTATTTGGAATTCAAGTTTTTGTTATAAAAATAGTACAATTGAATCGTTTATTTATTCATCTTTAGAAAATGAATCAGTTGTTGTGTTGCTTTTCCTCTATGGCTTATTTTGTTTTTTATATCTAATGATAATTCGGCAAAAGTTTCCTGATAGCCATCAGGTTGAAAGATCGGATCGTAACCAAAACCTTGATTACCAGTTTTCTTTAAGGTTATTTCACCACCAGCAATTCCGGTAAACAGATATTGTTTCCCGTTTAGATTTAGTGCTATAACTGTTTTGAATTGTGCTTTTCTATCCTCTTTATCCAAAAGGGCATCTAATAATTTAGTCATATTATCATTTGCATTGCGTTGCTCGCCTGCATATCTGGCAGAATAAACGCCGGGTGCTCCATTTAAGGAATGGACTTCGAGTCCAGTATCGTCTGCAAAACAATCGCATCCATATTTTTCAGTGATGTAATTTGCTTTCTGAATGGCATTGCCTTCAATCGTATCGCTTGTTTCCGGTATGTCTTCAAGACAACCGATACTTTCTAAACTTACAATGGTTATGGTTTTAGGAAGCATGCTTTGTAATTCGAAAATTTTATTTTTATTGCTGGAAGCGAAAACGAGTTGCATTTTTTTAGTTTAGGTTGTCAAATATACATTTTTTAAAAACAGTGTTGTCCGGTAAAATTATTTAGATAGAATTTGAAGTTTTTTATTGGACTGCAAATGAATTAATAAATGAGACAATCCGTTCCTTGTGGGTTTGCACAAGGGATAGCAGTGGAAATCCTTTTATATTTTGTCAGGGTTTTTAATCCTGACAAGATATAAAAGATTGTAACGAATAGCCCGACCACGCTGTAACGCTAGTGAAAGCGTGGATGTGCCCAAATACAAACTTTATTTTTTATCTACCATAGGTCTTTCGGCGCGGTTTGCCAGTTCCCAGGCGGTTACAAATGCAAACTGGGCTCTTTTAGTCAAGGCATCATATTCAATTTTGTCCGGACTATCAGTAGGTTTGTGGTAATCAGCATGGACGCCATTAAAAAAGAAAACAGAAGGCACACCGTTTTTGGCAAAATTATAATGGTCAGAACGTTCGTAAAAATGATTTGGATCTTTTGGGTCATTGAATTTGTAATCCAAAACAAGATTGGTGTATTTAGCATTTGCAAAGGTACAAATGTTATCCAGATCAGTTGATAATCGATTGGCACCAATGACGTATACGTAATTATTGCTGCTGGCGTGGGCATCATCGCGACGGCCTATCATGTCAATATTGATATTAGTTATTGTATTGGCTAATGGGAATAGAGGATTTTCAGAATAATATCGGGAGCCATGTAGACCATGTTCTTCGCCGGTAACATGGAGAAATAGGATGGAGCGTTTTGGACCATGACCTGCTTTTTTAGCTATTTGGAATGCTTGTGCAATTTCTAACAAAGCAACAGTTCCGGAACCATCATCATCAGCGCCGTTATAAATTTCTCCGTTTTTTGTCCCTACGTGGTCGTAATGGGCAGAAATGACCAAGACCTCATTTGGTTTTTCAGAACCCTCAATATAGGCCCAAATGTTTTCAGAATCCGGTAAGTTTTCATTGCGTTTTGCATTTAGGAAGGCGGCAGGAATTTTTTGGTAATAGTCGGAAGCGCCTGTAGGAAAGGGAACCGCATTTTTATTATATTGATCAATGAGGTACATCCCCGCTTTTTTTTGTCCGGCAGATCCTGTTTCACGGCCTTCCATTTCGTCTGAAGCAACAATATAAAGGTGCGTTTTAAGTTCGTCAGCTGTTATTGTATTCATGTATTTTGTAGGATCAACACGAGCAACGCTAGATTCTTGAGAAGCACAGCTGATGGTTAGAAGAATCATGAAGGATAATAAAGAGAATTTTTTCATTTTTTTTTAATGTAGGTTAATAAAGGTTTATAGGGCAAAAGGAATACTATAATAAGGACTAGAATAAAGTTAATAAAAAATAACAGGCTGCTTTTAGGAAAGAAATCAATCGAGTTTCTTCATAAGAACGGCTGTTTTAAATGTTCTAGTTTGCTAAATGTTATTGGCTGGTTTTTTTTACTATTATATTTTTTCAAAATAACGAATAGGATTTGCCATTCCTCTAATTTTAGGCACTATTTTATTCATATATATCAAGAATTTCTTTTGAAATAATTTCGGAACCTTCAAATCCCCATCTTTTTGTGCCTCTATATTCAATATCTTGAACCCATTTTTCAGGTTTAAATATTGCTCTTATTACACCTTTATATTCGGCTAAAACAAGCTCTGAATTTTCTGCTCTGTTTTGTCTAATACCCACCAACCTCTAGTTGCTTCGTAAATATTGGGTCTGTCATAAACTGGATTTTCACTTTTCTTTTTTCGTTTATTATCGTATGTTTTATTTATATTAATTACTAAAACTGTATGTTCAATATTTTCTTTTTTTAATTCTTCACAATTGTAAAGTATTTCACATTCATTAACAGTTTTAATTCCTTGGTTAAATGAATTATGTCTAGCGACGATATTTGAAATTTTAGCAATTTCTGCAAAATCCCTAAAGGTCAAAAAATCAATTAAAACAGATTCAACTATTAGAGCTTCATTTTCTTCTAATCCGTGTCTAATTATAAAGTGTTTTACTTTTAAATTTTCTATTTTAATTACTCTGATAATTTCTAATTTTTCAGTTTCGCTTGGATTAAATATTGCTTCATTAATATGAGAAAAAACACGATTTCCATAACCTTTTCCAACATAGAATATTTTGTTATCTCTTGGGTCAATTAGAATATAAACATAAGATTTTAATTCTTCTTGTGTCTTTTGTGAAAATTGTTCAGTCATAATTCGTTATTTTTCTCCGATTTTAGGTATACTTGACACATAACGTCAATTCTCCTGAAGGATCGGGATAAAAACCTCTAAACGAACTGTATTTTGTTAATCATTGAGTAAATATATGTTATTTAAACTACAATTAAAATTCGTTCTGGTAAAAGTCGCTTATGATTATTAAAATAAAACAGTCCGTAAAAAGGGTTGAAAATTGCTCTTAACATCACAAAACATAAAGTGATCCTTTTAGGAAATGGCAATGAATACTAACAAATCCGGCAGGATTCATGGTATTTGCTAAGCAACCTTTTGGCGGTTCAAGTCAGGTGGTGGAATATTCGGGGAGATACACCCATAAAATCGCCATCAGCAATCACATGTACAGTTTAAACCGGAATAGGGTGTTCAGTTTGCCCCGGAATATCCAGTGGAAGAGGAATTGCACCGCTCAACTTTTGGTTGGTTAAAAGTTAAGCGAATACAATAGGCATCTGTTTTCATCGCTAAAATTCTAGTATTTGTTTACTAATTCAAAATATTAGAAAAGGAAAATATTACAGCGCAAATTTTTAGCACGAAAGGACATACTGCAATTCCGTCAACAATTTTTTTGTAACCCACTCATTAAAATCCTTAATTATTCTTTTTTTAGCTGAGGGAATATATTAATTATCTAATTACAAAGGTGGGTTTTTTTATTTATAAGTTTTTATTAATGTTTGTAATAATATGCATTAAATAAATTTATGTTGTTTAAATGGATTACTTCTATTCTGTTTAAAGCAAATAAATCTCGGAGCATGGTAAAACTGGATATGCAAACTAATGACCGATTTACAAAAAGGGCATCTCAGTTTTATTCTTAATGAAAAAAAACTCAAAAGCAAATTCATATTAGTGAAACTAAAAACGAAACACTAAAACACCTGGCTTTTAATAAAATCAAAAGATCAATATGCCGGTGATAGTGACATTTTGCTACAAGACAAATCCGTAATTTCTAACGTGACCCTATAAAAGGTAGAAAACTAAAGGCGTTAAGCTATTATTTGAGCGTTCCTCCATATATAAAAAGAGGAATTACTATAGCGTGTAGTAGTCTCTTTTTATATAAGGAGTCGGGCTATCCGCTACAAGTCCTCATAAAGTTGCGTTACGCTCCACTTTCTTGCGGGCTTTTCACTACTATCCCTAACGCGTGCTTTCTTAGTTTAGAACTTTTAGTTGTTTTGATGTATATAATGATACCTTATATATAGGATATAAAAGCAATAGTACAATTTAACACACTATCCCATCTATATAGCACAAAACCATTAGTTGGATTAATTTTAGACTTCAATAATGGAGGTAAAGCACCCTATGAATTAGAAAAGCGAAACGAAGAGCGGGTAAAAGAGCAGCTATAGCTGTATTTCGAAATATTTGGCAAAGAAAGAAAAGGAATCGAAGTGTTAGTATTGCAGTTGGAATAGTCGTTTTAGAGAAAGAATGGGTATACTTTGGAGGCGGGTAGGATTATTTAAAAAACTTTGATCTTCAAAAAACGAGATATCAGCTAGTTAAAGAAAAAGTTAAGAAAAGTTTAAA